>CAIOLR010000158.1 GCA_903859135.1 uncultured bacterium
CCAAGATCAAAAGAATGATTTATGCCAATCTAAACAAGGAATTATTATAACTCGTGGCAAAAAACCTTTGAAATGTCCTTATTGCGGTAGTAAAAATTTAAAACAAGATATTCCTGCAAGTATTGTTGTTTTTTTGGTGGCTCTGCCTTTGTGTTTAGGTATTGCTTTGGCATCAGGAGCCCCTTTATTTTCTGGTATATTGACCGGTATTGTTGGAGGTATTGTGGTGTCTCTGTTCAGTGGATCTCAGCTCTCCGTTAGTGGACCTGCAGCAGGTTTAACAGTTATTGTTTTAGGTGCTATCACAGGTTTAGGCAACTATGAGACTTTTTTGTTGGCAGTGGTGTTAGCTGGAGTATTGCAGATTCTTCTTGGTATAATAAGGGCGGGTACTATTGGTGCCTATTTTCCTTCAGCAGTGATTGAAGGGATGTTAGCAGCTATTGGAATTATCTTGATTTTAAAACAACTGCCACATATAGTAGGATATGACCCCAATTTTGAAGGTAGTGAAAGGTATGTTGAAACAAGTGGTGAGAATACATTCTCGGCAATTGCTGTAGCATTTAATCAAGTTAATTATGGGGCAGTTATTATCACGGTCTTTTCTTTAAGCATATTGATACTTTGGCCTAAAGTTAAGAAGCTTAGTTTTATTCCAGCACCACTTTTGGTTGTATTGGTTGGCATTTTACTAGGTCTTATTTTTCAAAATAGCAGTTTGGCCTTAGGTCCAGACCATCTAGTCCAAGTGCCTGTAGTGAGCTCTTGGAAAGGATTTTCTAGTTTGTTTACACTACCTGATTTTGCAGCTATTCAAAATCCAAAAGTGTGGACGGTGGCTGTTACTTTTGCTGTAGTGGCTAGTTTGGAAACATTATTGAGTATAGAGGCGGTTGATAAAATTGATCCGATTAAGCGGGTTACACCAACGAACAGGGAATTGATTGCACAGGGTGCAGGTAATGTTGTTAGTGGTTTGTTGGGGGGATTGCCTATGACCTCGGTCATTGTACGATCATCTGTTAATGTAAATTCGGGGGGACGTACCAAAATGAGTGCGATATTGCATGGTTTTTGGCTTTTGCTTTCTTTTTTGTTGATCCCATCGTGTATCAATTTAATTCCTTTAGCTAGTTTAGGAGCAATATTGTTACTGACAGGCTATAAACTAACTCGTCTTCAGCTATTCCAACAAATGTGGAAGAGTGGCAAGGACCAGTTTATTCCCTTTATCGTTACGGTATTGGCTGTGGTATTCACAGACTTGTTGAAGGGGGTCGGTATTGGCATGCTGATAGGTATATTTTATATTTTGCGTACCAATCTTAGAAACCCCTATTTCTATCGATTGGAACAAAATGGTGACAAGAAGGTGATTCATATGAAGCTAGCTGAACAAGTAACTTTCTTAAATAAAGCGGCAATTCAATATGCACTTATACGCTTATCTCCGGATACTAAAATAATTATTGATGGAACAGATTCACGTTTTATTGATCACGATGTTTTAGAAGTTATTCATAATTTCCAAGAGAATGCATATACAAAAGGGATAGAGGTCGAGCTTTTAAACATTAAAAGGCTTTATCACATCCCACAAATAAATGAACCAATTTATTAATTCGATAAATGAAACTATGAATTTAAAAGATTAGTTAGGAATGAGCGAAGAGGTTAGAATACAGCAGAAGCAACGTTATGACAAGCTGTTGCAGGGCAATAAAGACTGGGTAGCTGCTCAATTGGCAGAGGACCCGAGTTACTTCAATAAATTAGCTAAGGGTCAAAGTCCAGAAGTACTGTGGATCGGTTGCGCGGATAGTCGTGTGCCTGCTAATGAGGTGACAAATACAAAGCCTGGAGAAGTGTTTACACATCGTAATATTGCCAATATGTGTATTCATTCAGATATGAATATGCTGAGTGTACTGGATTACGCGGTGAATGTTCTAAAAGTGAAACATATTATTGTGAGTGGACACTATGGTTGTGGCGGTGTTGCTGCGGCTATGGGTAACAAACAACATGGTTTGATTGATAATTGGCTACGTCACATTAAAGACGTTTATCGGCTACATGCCTATGAACTGGATTTAATTGCAGATGAAGCCGAACGAATTAATCGTTTGGTAGAGCTGAATGTTGTAGAGCAGGTTTATAACTTATGTAAAACCACCATTGTTCAAAATGCATGGAAAGTACGTTCCGATTTAGAAGTCCATGGTTGGATTATTCAATTGGATACGGGTTTTGTGAAAGATTTAAATGTTTCTTGTAGCAATGCTGATAACCTAGGAAAGGTTTTCGCTTTGGATGATCAGTAGTTTTCATCAACAGGCATAAATGGAAAAAGGTGGTATGAGTAAATTCGTACCACCTTTTCTTTTTATGCTTCCTCCAAAAATGAATAACGGTAATCCTTCGGTGGATCAAAGGTTTCTTTGATGGTACGTGGTGAAACCCAGCGCAATAAGTTGATCATCGAACCCGCTTTATCATTCGTTCCAGATCCTCTTGCTCCTCCGAATGGTTGTTGTCCGACTACTGCACCTGTACATTTATCATTGATATAAAAATTCCCAGCAGCGTTTCGAAGGGCATGCGTCATTTTTTCTAGCGCATATCGATCTTGGGCAATGATCGCTCCTGTGAGTGCATAGGTGGATGTGCGGTCGACAATATCGAGTGTTTTCTCAAAATCCTGATCATCGTACACAAAAATGGTTAATATGGGGCCAAATAGTTCCTCGCACATGGTGGTGTAAAAAGGATCTTTGGTGAGGATGACGGTGGGTTCTATGAAATAGCCTTTCGATTTATCGTAATGACCTCCAGTTATAATTTCCGTGGTGGAATCCTTTTTAGCAGCATCTATGTATTTCGCTAGCTTATCGAATGATTTCTCATCAATCACCGCATTGATAAAATTGCTAAAATCTTCTGTTGGGCCCATTTTGAGTGTAGACAGATCACGTTGTATGAGTGATTTTAATTCTGGCCATACAGATTTTGCTACGTAAACTCGAGATGCTGCAGAACATTTTTGTCCTTGGTATTCAAAAGCACCACGCACGATGGCTGTGTTCGCTATTTGAACGTCGGCCGAGCTATGAACGAAAATAAAATCTTTTCCACCTGTTTCACCCACGATTCGTGGGTAGGTTTTATACTGATGGATGTTGTTCCCGATCGTTTTCCAAATGTCTTGAAATACGGCGGTGGATCCTGTAAAATGAATACCCGCAAAATCGGGGTGATTAAAAATAACATCGCCCGCATCTGGACCCGAAACATATACCAAGTTAATTACGCCATCCGGTAAACCAGCTTCCTTAAAAATTTGCATCAGCACATTGGCCGAATAAATTTGCGTATTGGATGGCTTCCATACCACCACGTTGCCCATCATGGCTGCCGATGTGGGCAGGTTTCCAGCAATTGCTGTAAAGTTGAACGGCGTCAATGCAAATACAAATCCTTCAAGGGGACGTTGCTCCGTGCGATTCCAAACACCTCTGGACGATATAGGTGGCTGTTGTTGATAAATTTCGCTCATGTATTTTACATTGAAACGCAAAAAATCGATGAGTTCACAAGCCGAATCTATCTCCGCTTGATACGCATTTTTTGACTGCCCCAGCATCGTCGCTGCATTTAGTTTATAGCGGTATGGGCCAGCAATGAGATCAGCAGCTTTCAAAAATATAGCTGCGCGATGCTCCCACGATAAATTTTCCCATGCTGATTTAGCGGCAAGAGCAGCTTGGATGGCATCTTGTACATGGCTTTTATCCCCTTGATGGTAATAACCTAAAATATGTTGATGATCATGAGGTGGACGTAGCGCAATTTTTTTGTCGGTATAAACTTCTTTTCCATCGATGTACATGGGTGCATCAATTTGCTTCGACCGTGCTTCGGCAAGTGCTTTTTTGAGTAAAGTTCGCTCGGGGCTACCTACGGCATAATTTAATACCGATTCATTTGTTGGTGGAGGTACGTTAAAAAATCCTTTAAGCATTATATTCTAACTTATTTGAAAATAAAAAAATAGTACTGTCCGTAGACTTTAGCCTCAGCGTCTCTACGGATTGACGAGTGAATGGGAGTCTTTTGATTCCACTGAGAGCAAATTTTGGTTTAAAAAAAAGCTTTAACCCGTATGCCCATAACCACCAGCACCACGCACTGTTTCAGAAAGTAACTCTACTTCCTGCCAGCTCACTTGTGCATGTGTAGCAATAATCATCTGTGCAATTCGGTCGCCGTGATTAATTTCAAAACTGGAGTTGGACAAATTAATGAGGAGCACTTTAATTTCGCCACGATAATCGGCATCAATGGTTCCAGGTGAATTGAGCACGGTAATTCCATGTTTTAGTGCGAGTCCACTACGTGGGCGTATTTGAGCTTCGAAGCCAATGGGTAGCTCCACAGATAAACCTGTTGGAATCAGTGTACGCTCCATCGGTTTTAAAACCACGGTGTGTTCAAGTGATGCGCGAAGATCCATTCCTGCCGAAAATTCAGTTTCGTATTTAGGTGGTTCGTTCGATGATTGGTTAATAATTTTGATCCTCATATTGGGTATTGAATTTAAATATTGAGGCCATTCCTCTGGCCATTTTATAATGAAAAAGATATTAATTTTTTGGTAGTGTATCTAAATGTATGATGGATCATTTTTTGATAAAATTTGACTACAAAGACTGAAAAACAAACTGCTTTTAAAGCATTTAAAAGCAGTTTATGAAAATCTAAATTCATGCTTTTTTATC
>CAIOLR010000159.1 GCA_903859135.1 uncultured bacterium
CTATTGATCGATTCTGCAGAATATATGACCAAACTATCCGCTATAAAATTATTGTTGAATAAAATTTAAACAGGCTCTAAGGCAGGAGGAAAAAAAAGTTTTGTTGCTCCTGAATTTTTTCTTGCCTTTGAAGTTTTGAACTTCGACCCAACATGATTTTAGTCTTTAGGGGAGCAAAAGCACCCATGTTATTTTATATTATTGAGCTTGTTTAAACTTTTTGTTGTTTTTTGATGCTGAATTCAAGTCATTATTATTTGGTTGTTAATTCGATTGATAAACATGCTTGTAAAAGCGATCCAATGTAGTTCAATCCAACTGGATATAGTTTTCTCATATCTGGTCACTATAGCTTTAAATCCGTCTAGCCATGTGTTTGCGCGTTCAATTACGGGTTTTTTAAATACTTGGGGCCTTTCTGTTCATTCAACCCGAGCTATAACTGGTGCTTACAAAAGAGCTTAGAGCCCAATTGCCCCTGCCAGTTTGAATTTAGCAATAGCCGACTGGTATTTTATTTGCAATTCTATCAGTTTTGTAGCTGCTTGCACATAAGCCGATTCCCTGCTGTTGATTAAAAATATGGAACTCTCTCCAATAGAAAACTTTCGCTTTTCGGCTTCTAACAAGGTAAAGTAATTTGCCGTAGCATTTGTAAATAGCTTGATCTGCTGTTCTAAGGCAATTAATTCATTGTAATAGCTTTTTATTTTGTTAGCTAATTCCAGTGTTTTTATCTCTGCATCAAACTGTGTTTCCTGAATTTTTATTTTTGTTAAGCCTAGGCGGCCCCGGCTTTCCCGTAAAAATATCGGAATGCAAAAGTCTAATCCCCACTTGTAATTGTTGATAGAAATTCCACTGAACGTATTTTCTGCTACCAGAGAATTTATCAGGTTATAGTTTAAATTCAGTTTCGGTTTTAATTGCTCGGCATTCCATCTGCGTTCCACATCAAGTTGCCTTAATTTGAAGCCATATAATTGCAAAGCTGGATGATTAAGCTTCAATTTTCCCAAAATTGCATTTAAAGAATCTTGGGTAATTCTGGTTTCGGTGGCTAATTGCTCAACAACCGGTGGCTTTAGTTTATCGGTAATTTCCAACGGGATATTGTTTTTGAACCATAAATAGTTGGATAAATCTAAACCAGCATTTTGATAATCTAATTTTGCCTGATTAAGGCTGACTTCACGTATTTGGAATTGTATAAATGCCTCCAATGTGTCAATTGCTGGCACATCTCCACCCAAAAAACTTTGTTTAATACCTTTTAAACGCATTTTTGCCAAGTCGGCTGCATTTTGCAATAATTGCATTTGGCTGTAACTACTTGTCCATTTCAAGTATTCGATCGTGGCATCATAATAAAGATTATTGAGTGTCAATTTTTGTTCTGCGAAAGTAGATTGTGCATACAAATCAGCTTGTTTAATAGCTGCTCTGCGCTTATCAATTAATAAACCTTGCCCGATAGGTACCGACACCCTAGCGAAAAACAGTCCATTGGCTGGAGTTTTATTTTCTGGATTTAAGTATAAGCCCTGATTTTGTTCAAAGCCGGCTTTGAAATCTACTGCATACCAGGTAGGTACCGTTAAGCCACCAGAAAACAAGTTGTAATATTCTTGATTTTTGAATTGTTTTTGATCAACATATGAAAACAAAGCAGGGTCTAATACTCCTTTGGCTTTCCGTAGTTCATTTTCGCCCTTTTTAATTTGTAATGCAGCTTGTTTGCTTATCGGATGGTAATTTGTTAAATAATAAAACAAGTCCTTTTGCGAAAATATCGCTGAAGTATCCTGGCCCAAAGCCGCAGAATTAAAAATTCCTGCCAGTAAAAGCGCATAAAATAATTTCCGCATTACTTCTCCTTCTTAGGTTTGGTTTGCTCACTGCTTTTATAATAGTCAGGCGGAAATCCACTAAGTTTTCGCCATATTTCATACCAAATGGGCACATCTTTTAAGAGTGCCATCCCAAAGGCTCCGGCTCCTACTCGAAGTTCTTTAGGCCATGGGTAATCTTTACTGTCTTTAATTACCAGAATTCTGTACTTGCCATTTTCGATTACAAAATTATCTATGGCAACTACTTTACCCCCATATGTTCCGTAAGATGAGTTAGGCCATCCAGAAAAAACAATATTTGGCCAGCCATCAAATATGATTCGGATATGTTGGTTCTTTTCAATCAATGGTGCGTTCACTGGGTCAATGTATAACTCAACAGCCATTTCATAATTAGAAGGCATGATGCTGATTAAATTTTCACCTTCTTTCACATTTTCACCAATACCTGTTTTTATAGCTTTAGTGATATAACCATCCTGCGGAGCAGTGACATAATACATCCCTTTTCTTAGCGAATAATTGGAAGATTGAGTTTGCAGTTTAGCGATGTCTGCCTCTGTGGTATACAAATCGGAATAGGAGGCGTATTTCTCGGATTTCGATTTTGAAATTTTGTCATCATACTGATTTTGAATAGAGGTTAATTCAATTACAGTGTTGATGTATTCGTTTTTACTGGTTAAGAGTTTATTTTCAGCTCCGATTTTTTTGGCTAATGTTTCCTGTGATTTGAGCTTTTTAATTTCCAGATCAGTTAATGATTTTAAACCATCTTTATATAATTGTTCGGTTCGTTCATATTGTTTTTTGGCCGTCAAATAATCGGTATCTGCTGCCATGAGATTAATACTATCCGACTGAACCTTTAATCTTGTTTGCACAATGTAGTTTCTGGCCTGTTTAAGCTTTAATTTATTAGTGGAAACTAAGGCATCAATTTGACTATCAAGCGCACGGATTTTCTCTGAGTATGCAGTTGCGGATTGTTCTTTTGCATTAATTTGCTTATCTGCTCGCTGTACTAGATTAGGGTCGAAATATTCTCCCTTTATCTCGGATAGATACAAAACGGTATCTCCTTTTTTTACAAAATCGCCTTCTTGCACATACCATTTCTCAATGCGCCCGCCAATAATTGATTGTATGGTTTGCGGGCGCATTCCTGGATTCATAGATGTTACCGTTCCCCTGCTCTGCACATTTTGAGTCCATGGCAAAAACAGAATAATCAGAAATAAGAGAGATGCACTAACTAATAACCGCACTAATATGACCCTGGCCTGGAAGTCTTTTATCAGAGAAAAGCTATGAAAATTTCCGATTAGCTCCGATTTTGTCATCGTTTTTTCGTGGATGTTTGACATCGCTTTTACTTTATATTGAATAAATCTGGTGCGTAATTCCTTTTACTTAACTCATCATAGCTGCCCGCGTCAATAATTTCACCTTGATCAATAACAATAACATGGTCGAGTATTTTCAACAATTTGGGGTCATTGCTTACCGCTATTATTGTCCATCCTTTTTGCTTATCTAGCAAAAATTCGAGGAAATTTTCTCTGGTAACAGTCGCTAGCTGATCAAGGTTATCATCCAATAAAATGAGTTTTGGTTTTTTCGCAATGCATCTGGCCAATATTATTTTTAGTTTGATGCTTTGGGGTAAGGTCTTTCCTTCTGATAAAAGCATCGTATCAAATCCATCCGGAAGCGATTGCACGTAGCTTAACAGGTCTGCCGGCTCACAAGCTTTCAGAACATCGTTAAGAGATATCTCATTTCGCCCCATAGAGATATTTTCATAAATGGTTCCTTCGAATATATCATTCACACTTGAGCTATAACCAATCATGTTCCTAAGTGCAGCCATATTCAAATTGCTTAGCGGAAACTCATTGTAGGTGATAGAACCGGAGATATCACTGTAAAGGCCAGCTATTAAATCCAATAACAGCGATTTGCCAGATCCATTGTAACCAGCAACACCCATCATTTGATTTGACGATACCTTAAACGTGATGTTGCTAAGTGTTTTATCTTTTGCTCCCGGATAACAGTAGCTTACATTCCTCATTTCCAAGGATAATCCGTTAGCTTGAATATCGGCATCCCCAATATGGCCGTCTTCATTTTCGAGGGGTAGATCGCTAATTTCACCTAGTTTCTCCATAGAGGTAAGCACATCGTAGAACGTTTCTGATCCTGTTAGAAGTTTTTCAATTGATGCCGCAATCATCAATATGATTATTTCTGCCGCAACAAATTGCCCAATATTCATTTGCTGGTTCAGTACCAATAATCCTCCGATAATTAAGAAAACCGCTACCAAAATAACTTTGAAACCAGCCAAGCAGATAAATTGCAATACTAGAATTTTAAAATGTGCTTTTCGCGCCTTTAGATAACTAGCTGTAATATTGTCTGTTTTGACCAAAGGTAATTCTGTAGAACCAGCCAGTTTAAAAGTTTTGGTTGAGCGTCCAACCTCTTCTAACCAATGAACGAGCTTATATTTATACTTAGATTCTACAATACTGGTAGAGAGGCCTTCTTTAGCTGTAAAATTATAAATAAGATAAATTAATGCTGTCGAGATAACACTGAACGTGATAAAGAATGGATGGTAGAATGATAATAATAGTAGACCGAAAATGATCTGCATAATGGCAACAGAATAGTCTAAAAGTATTTTTGAAACACCTTTTTTAATGGTCAACGTATCAAAGAAACGATTCACTAATTCTGGTAGAACATATTTGTCAACCGCTTCGTGGTTTAACCTAGGAAATCGATAAGCAAAATCAAATGCGGAGCTAGCGAAAATTTTTTGTTGAATGTTTTCTGATATAATCAACTGCATAATCAGGAAAAACCCGGAAGCGGCTATACCTGCGATGATTAATATCGTAAGCACC
>CAIOLR010000160.1 GCA_903859135.1 uncultured bacterium
AACTATTGATATTCTTAATGGAAAAGTAGTTCATTTACGCAAAGGCAATTATGAACAAGCAACTTTTTACGACATAAGTCTAGAGGAGATGATCGAAAAGTATCAACATAAGGGTACTGAATTTATTCATATCATCGATTTTAATAGTGCAAAAGGCGATTTTAGCAATCAGAAATATGTATTCGACATAATCCGAAAAACGGAAATGAAAGTGCAATATGGGGGGAGGGTGCGTAGCATTGATAAAGTAAAAGAGTTGATCGACTCGGGCATTCATCGGGTTATTGTAGGTACTCAAGCAATTACCGATCCCAATTTTCTCCCTGACTTGAGCAAAGAAATTTGTGGAAAAGAACAATGTTCCGATCAAGTGATTATTGCGATTGACGTACTGAACGAAGTAATAAAATATTCTGGTTGGATCGAAAGTTCGCCAACGAAGCTCAGAGAATATGTAGATACGTGTTTAACCTTAGGCTTCTTTCGATTCCTATGTACCGACCTTGATAAGGATGGAAAGCTAGGTGGAACTAGCGTCAATCTTTACAAAAAGTTGTTAAACCATTCCCCGTTTATTAAACTTATTGCCTCTGGTGGTATCAGTTCGATGGCAGATATAGAGGCTTTGCAAAAAATAAAAGTGGAATCTTGTGTGGTTGGAAAAGCAATTTACGAAGAGCGTATTGCCATCGATCAAATTAAAGATTGGAATTTGAAAGCATTGATCAGTTTTTAGATGCGAGCAAAAAGAATTAGTTCATGAAACGATTATGAGCTGTTGCTCACAAAAATTTTGAGAATAATTAGCTCATGATCGTTTCATCGGTGATAGATCAATAGGCAAAAAAATGATTCAAGTACAACATGTTGCCACATTATCGGGCCATCAAAATCCCATTTATACCATCGAATGCTCGAAAAAACCAGGCATATTGTTTAGTGCTGGAAATGACAAAGGTGTGGTTGAATGGAGCTTAGTAGACCACGTATTTATTAAAGTATTGTTCCCAGTTAAATCGTCGGTTTATACATTGCATGCACCAGTTTCGGCTCCAATTTTGGTTGCGGGTGAGCGTAGTGGACAAGTAACTATTTTCGACTTTGAGCAACAGAAAATTACGGCGGAATTGCGACAGCATCAATTGCCCATTTTTGATATCAAATCGATCTCCTCCAAAAATGAATTGGTGATTTGTTCTGAAGATAGTACTGTTTCTGTCTGGAATCTAAATCAGGATGATTGGGAATCAAATTCATATCCATTGCTGTATCATTTTAAAGTTTCTGCGGACGGTATTCGAGTGATGGCCATTGATCCCACCGAAAATAAAATTGCTTTTGGGGGAAGAGATAAGCGGATCTGGATTTACAGTTTATCAGATTATAGCTTGTTAGATGTGCTTGATGGACATACCTTGCCTATATCTTCGCTGCAGTTTTCGGCAGATGGGAAATATCTTTTATCTGGGGGAAGAGATGCGACACTAAAAATGTGGGATATGGTTGACTTTTCGCTCACAAGGAGTGTGAACGCTCATCTTTTTGCACTTTACGGCATTGCTTTTCATCCTCAAAAACCCTATTTCGCTACGGCCAGTAGGGATAAAAGTATTAAAATATGGGATGCCAGCTTCAATCTAAAAAAAGTCATTAGTGTAGATAAAGGATATGAAAGTCATCGTTTATCCGTCAATACAATTTCTTGGGACCCTACCACGTGCAATCTTATTTCTGCTGGCGACGATAAATTAGTGATGATTTGGGATGTCCAGATTGACGATTAGTGGCCATATCAGTTAGACATTTCAACTATTAGTAGCTCATTTGCATCATTTTTTATGACTCGTTGTCTGTCATCCTTTTTACGATGCGTAATTTGTGTGTGTAGCATTTCTGTTCTTCGTTAAATATGCCCTGATTGTCCATGGAGTCAATTCTCACTTTGCCAGATGCATGTATGATTTGGGCATTGTTGATCATGATGCCAACATGAATGATGCGTCCACTATCGTTATCAAAAAATGCTAAATCGCCAGCTTTTGCCTCTTCTGAAAAATTAACTAGTGTGCCCTGTTCTGCTTGAAGGTAAGTGTCTCGTTTTAATGGGAAGCCAAATTGCTTAAAAACAAGCTGCGTAAATCCAGAACAGTCGATCCCGAAAGGGGAGCGTCCTCCCCATAAATAAGGAGAATTTAGATAAAATTTGGCCGAAGCAATTACTTCTGATGCAATTTTTTTTGGATCAGGTTTGACTACTGCAGACTGTAATTGGTACTGAACGTTATTTATTTGAAATTTTCCATCACTTACGTCTTCTGGCAAACTACTGCCAGCAACGACATGTATAATTTCGTTGGTATGTAGATTGAGAATTGGATGCAGTATCGAAAGCCCCAAAATTGATTGGGAATTATTGAATTGAGTACATGTATCGGCATCAATTTCAATAAACTGTTTTTGATCGATCCAGCCTTCATAATCATCAAAAAATGTTCGAATGTAGACCCACTTATCGGTTCTGTCCAAAATTTCAAGGCAATCTCCGAAGAGCAGTTGAGAGGTCATCTCACTTGTGTCGGATGCTTTTGCCCTCAACGGAACAAGCGATAAATTAATTAGTCCAAGTACTTGATTCATAAGCACAAATAAAGCAATTTTAGATCAGAAATAGGAGTGCCTATTGTGTCTCTTTGTTCACCTTTTTAACGTAGCATAAACCGATGAAAACAAAAATGACCAGAAATATTCATCAAATTTTGATAGCGGTTGACGGCAGCCCTTACTCAGATCATATTATTGATTATGGTGTTTGGATAGCCGAGAAAATGGATTCGAAAATAGCGGTAGTCCATATAAACGAATTACCAATGGCAGCACCTTTTACCGTTGATCCATTATCAAACGAACCCTCAAACATGGTGATGGGGGTGATGCAAGCTCAAGAAGATGCCAATAAAGAGCTATTTAAGTATATCCAAAAAACATGGGGCAAAGAAATACCTTTGCACATCTACGCAAAAGTTGGAAAACCCAAAGATGAAATCTTAGCTACCGCCGCAGAATGCAACGCCGACTTAATTATACTCGGCACCCACGGACGCGTTGGTTTTGATCATTTTATTTCAGGAAGTGTGGCTGAAGGTGTTGTTAGAAAAGCGAAGTGCCCCGTGTTAATTATCCCCAATAAGGACGAAGAAAAGAAATCTAACAAACACTAATTGCATTATTCGAGATGTAGCCAGGCTTTTTTAGCTAAAAGCTCTTCCTCTGTTTCGCGTATATTTTCATCATCAACACAGCAGTCAACTGGGCAAACGGCCGCGCATTGTGGTTCGTCGTGAAATCCGACACACTCGGTACATTTATCAGAAACGATATAATAATACTCGTCCGATATAGCTGCTTGAGCTTCTTCGGTATCGCGCCTGCTACCATGACCAAAATCAATCACGCCTCGTAAAGCAGTTCCATCAGAAAATCTCCATGCCGCACCAGCATCGTAAATCGCATTATTAGGGCATTCGGGCTCGCAAGCCCCACAGTTAATACATTCGTCTGTGATTTTAATTGCCATGATTGTTGTTGAAAATCTATTCCTAAATCTGTACCATTTTTAGGATGGGTTAAATGCTATATTTGTAAAAACAACACAAATATAAGACATTTTGAAGATTTAAATGAAGATGGGCAAGGTTTTGAACGCAAATAGACTAATTGATATCCTTGTTAAACTAGGCAAACAACTACAAGAACCCGATGAGCAATTCGATCAACTGATTGAGTCAGCTCATCAATACAATGCATGGTTTATTTCCAAAAATGTTCGCCAAGCTATTTTGTTGATAGGCAATATGTTGAATCGGGAAGATTTAGCACATTGGTTTTCGCTGCACAAAAGAAAGGAAGTGCGCATTCATGAAATAAAAAAAGTGGGATTGATTTTGGCGGGCAATATTCCAGCAGTTGGTTTTCATGATATCTTGTGTGTATTGGTTTCTGGGCATCAAGCATTGATAAAAATGTCATCTCAGGATCAAAAACTGATTCCATATATGCTCCAAAAGCTAATCGAGATAGAGCCTGCTTTTGAAGAACAGCTAGTATACATCGATCGCCTAAAAGACTTTGACGCTGTAATCGCCACTGGGAGTAATAATACGTCCAGATATTTTGACTATTATTTCAAACGTGTTCCACACATCATTCGCAAAAACAGAAATAGCATTGCTGTGTTTACGGGGGATGAAACGGCTGCTGATTTAACTCAAGTTGGAGACGATATTTTTGGTTATTTCGGTTTGGGATGCCGTAATGTGTCGAAGCTATATGTCCCGATAGGGTATGATTTCAAATCATTTTTTGAGGCAATTGAGCAGTTTAAATGGGTTGGCAATCAAAGTAAATACAACAATAACTACGATTATAATAAATCTATTTTTTTAGTTAATCGAGACAAGCATTTAGACAATGGATTTTTGTTAGTGAAGCCTAGCAAATCGCTTCAATCGCCTTTGGCTACCTTGTATTATGAAGAATATGACGATATAAAATCACTTGAGAAAGAATTGAAACTACTGAACAATCAAATCCAGTGTATTCTGACTACCATTCCACTAAATCTGGATATTCAGCAGATTCATTTTGGGGATAGCCAGAAACCTAGATTATGGGATTATGCCGATGGGGTGGATACGATGCATTTTTTGTCAGGAATTAATTAACTCCTCGGATGAAATTGAACAATTGTATCACGCAGATAATCACGATCGAGGTGAGTATAAATTTCGGTGGTGGTAATGCTTTCATGGCCTAGCATTTCTTGCACAGCTCTTAGATCTGCTCCCCCTTCAATTAAATGTGTGGCGAAAGAATGTCGGAAGGTGTGTGGACTAATGTTTTTTTTCAGACCTATGATTTCTGCCAGTTGCTTGATAATGATAAAAACCATCACTCTCGAGATGGGATTGCCACGATTGTTTAGAAATACAAAGTCTTCTTTTCCGGGTTTTATTGGAATGTGGACACGAGCTTCTGTCAAATAAATCTGTAAAAACTTGCTTGCTTCGGCACCAATTGGAACCAAGCGTTCTTTGTTTCCTTTTCCAAGTATTTTCACAAACTCGATATCTAAAAAAAGATTAGAAAGTCGTAGTGTCGTCAGCTCAGAAACCCGCAATCCACAACCATAAAGCACCTCGATCATGGCCTTGTTACGCATACCTTCAGCCTTCGAAAGATCGATGGCATCTATTAATTTATTGATGTCTATGATACTGAGGGTGTCTGGTATTTTTCGTGTAATTCTGGGACTTGATAAAAAGGCAGCAGGGTTATTGGTAATGATGCCCTCAAGTAGCAAGTACATGAAAAAAGCTTTTAAGCCCGACAAAATACGCGCTTGACTCGGAGCCAATATGCCCAATTCATGGAGCCAAACTAAAAAATCTCTGAGGTCATCTGTTGAAATAGCGTCGACATTTTTGCCCGTCATTTTAAAATATTGAACCAGCTTGTCAACATCGTGTATATAGGCCTCAAGTGTGTTCATTGCCACGCCTCGTTCCAGTTGTAGATAAGATTTAAAGCCTCGAATGTTCGTCTGCCAGTCCAAAAAATATTTTTTAAGTTTGGCCATGAAGATACAGATAATCAATGGCCCGAATTTAAATTTATTGGGTGTTCGGGAGAAATCGATTTATGGAGAGATTAACTTTGAACTATATCTAGAAGGATTAAAAGCAGCGTATAGCACCATTGATATTAATTACTTCCAAAGTAATGTGGAAGGAGAGATCATCAACAAGCTGCATGAGGTTGGTTTTTCTTATGATGGAATCATTATAAATGCTGGGGGATATACACATACTTCTGTTGCCATTGCGGATGCTATTGCTGCTATCAAAGCCCCCGTTGTCGAGGTTCATATATCCAATATCTATGCGCGAGAAGCCTATCGTCATGTTTCGTTGACAGGCAAAAATTGCGTGGGCGTTTTAACAGGTTTTGGTTTAAATGGATACAAGTTGGCGTTGGAAAGTTTTTTGGTGGGATTATAAATCACTAAAATGTTTCACTTTGCGAATAAAATGTTTGAGCGCAATACTTTTATTGAAAATGCCAACAGCATTAAAGTTGGAAACATCCTTCGTGATCGTATACGTACCCTGAAATATGCTTCGCAAAAAATGACGATGTGCTTTGCTAATAGCTATTGCATTTTTAAATTTGCCCGCCAATAGATATTTGATCAAGGATGCCAGGTCTAGCCAAAAACGGATAGATATGATCAACAAAAATCGGCTCAGGGGTAAATTCTTCCGGAGCATGATCAGATTATTTCTAAAATTCAGGTAGGTTTTGTAGGGATGTTCTGCACTGAGTGTTCCACCACCAACATGATAAACCGTTGAGTCAGGGCAATACATAATTTTATAGCCTTTGTTTTTTAGACGCCAACATAGATCAATTTCTTCCATATGTGCAAAAAAACTGGAATCAAATCCGCCAACTTCGTCCCAATATTTTTTTTTGATGAAGAAGGCTGCACCCGAAGCCCAAAAAATTTCAGTAGCCGTATCGTATTGGCCCGCATCAACTTCTAACGTGTCAAAAATTCGTCCTCGACAAAAGGGATAGCCAAAAATATCTAAAAGACCACCTGCAGCACCAGCGTACTCAAATAGGTTTTTATTGGTGTAACTAAGCAATTTAGGTTGTGCTGCAGCGATTTTTTCGTCGCTTTGCATTAATTCGATAATAGGTTCAATCCAGTTAGATTCTACTTCCACATCGGAGTTGAGCAATACAAAATAATCGGCTTCGAGCTGTGCTAGAATACGATTGTATCCTTGAGCAAAACCATAATTTTTATCATTTTGAATAATCCGAATCGTTGGAAAATTGTCCCGTAAATAGTTCACAGACTCATCCGAGGATGCATTATCCCCTACAATAATTGTCAGATTGGGATACGAGCTGGAAATTACAGAAGGAATAAATTTTTGAAGATATTCTTTCCCATTCCAATTCAAAATTACAAGGGCTACTTTTGGGAAAAAAGTCATGGGTGTACGTACGTATTATATTAGGGTTTAAACTTCCAGCGTTTGTGCGACCATAGCCAAAATTCAGGCCTTTGTCGGATCACGCGTTCTAACTCTGCTGTATGAAGTTTGGTAATTTCGTAGTCGGCTGTTGATTTAGGGTCTTCAGTAAGTGTTTTGAATATCACTTCGTGATAACCTCTTTTTATACGATTCATATGATAGAATAGTACAGGGTGTCCCGTTTTTTTTGCTACTTTCTCGACACCTAAAAAAACGGGTGTAGGTTGATTTAGAAATGGAGTAAAAAACATGGATTCCTGTCTCACGGGCGTTTGATCAGCCAAAAAAATAGCTATAAAAGGTTCATGTTGATGACTCACAATTTTGCGATAGGCTTGTTTCATAGGTACCATGATGGCTCCAAATCGCGATCTCATTTCGTTAATTTTATTCTCGAAATATTTATTCGACTGGGGCTTATAAATAACCATTAGTGGTTCTTTGAACCAAAGAGGAGAAGCAGGTGATCCCCATTCCCAGTTTGCATAGTGACCAGTTGCTATCAGAACAGATTTATGATTTTTTAGATGCCTATTTACTTCTTCGATATTTTTAAACTTGAATCTTTTTTTGAGTTCGGAAGCTGAAATTGACCTAAGCTTGATGGTCTCAAAAATAGTGTCTGCTAGAAAACGAAAATATTTTTTTTCTATTTGTTCGCGCTCTAATTCTGTTTTTTCAGGAAAGGAGTTTGCTAAATTTGTTCGCACTACGGTCTTTCTATATCGAACAAGATAATACAAAACAAAAAATAAAATATCGGATAAGCCATACAAAAACCAAAGAGGTAAGCGTGATACCAGGTACAAAATGAAAGAAAGAATGCCATAAAAGAAGGTATTCATTAGATACTATTTTTTGAATAAAGGTATATTGGTATAGCTTTGTGGAGCTGTACGAGTGATTGATAATGATCGTACAAAAGTATATTTTTATAGATACGGTCAAAACGAAGCAAATTTAGAGTTTTATAATGGAACAAGGCGCAGTATTTCCCCTATTTTATCTTCCACCGATAGAATATTTTAGCAATGTAATCAAGTACAAGCAATGTGTTGTGATTGAAATGCACGAGCATTTTCCAAAGCAAACATTCAGAAATCGGGCATCTATACATTCTCCAAATGGCAAACTGGATCTAATTATTCCAATAGCGAAGGGGGTTGATGTACACACCGTGATGAAAGATGTAAAAATTAGTTACGACTTCAATTGGCAGCGTTTGCATTGGCAAAGTTTGCAAACATCGTACCGAAGCTCCGCTTATTTTGAATTTTATGAAGAGGAGTTAGCTCCACTTTATGAAAAAAGGTGGGATTTTTTGTTCGATTATAATGAGCACATCTTAAATATACTGCTACGCTTGCTGAAAATTAATCTAGACTATAGCTTCACCAAGACGTATGAAAAGACATATGCAGATTTGGTCGACTTTCGAGAACGTATTCATCCTAAAAATGATACTGTATTTACACATAAACCCTATTTTCAAGTATTTGATGAGCGCAATGGTTTTTTGCAAAATCTAAGTATCGTTGATTTACTCTTTAATCAGGGCCCACAGAGTTTAAGTTTTTTGACCATATAGCACTCATGGGCAGGGTTCGTGTGCGAAAATTAAAAATCGCTCCTTAGTGTGTTGTCAACAACTATTTCCTAATTTAGCAGACGATGCAATCTTTTGAGCTAAATAAAACTGACCTGCTGCTCCTAAAGCAAGCTTTGGAGTCGGATGATGTGGACTTGTTGGCGTTTGTAACGAGATATCACGCATCAGAAATAGCCATCCTGTTCGAAAGTTTACCCCAGGAAGTACGAGAACGGATCATTGGTATTTTGCCTGCTGAATTTGCCTCAGAAGTGATTGCCGAGATGGATGCGGAGTTTCATCCCGAGAGACTTTTAGAAAATCTAAATCCAGAAAGGCGTTCTGAAATCGTAGAAGAGCTGGATTATGATGATGCCACAGACATCATTAGTCAATTGCCTGAAGAGCAACAACAAGAAATTCTTGAAGAACTTGATGAGGAAGATGCCTTAAACATACGCTCGCTGCTGAGGTACGACGAGGATACGGCGGGTGGTTTAATGAATAACCAGGTCATCAAAATCAATCAGAAGCTGAGCAAAAAGGAAGCTTTGGATGAGATTATCCGCCAATCGGAAGAGATGGAAGAGTTTTACACCATCAATGTGGTTGATGATCAAAATACGCTTATCGGTATTGTATCCCTAAAAGATATTATCAAATCGCGCTACACCATCCGTATCAAAGACTTAATAAAGCCTGACTTTGTTTATGTAACGGCAGAAACTGACCAAGAAGAGGTTGCTAAACTTATTTCACAGTATAACTTAACCAGTATTCCGGTCGTGGATGATGAAATGAAATTATTAGGGCGCATCACTTTTGACGATGTCATTGATGTTTTGGAGGAAGAGAATACAGAGGATTTTTTGAAAATATCGGGGGTATCGGAAGATGAAGAACTTTCTGGAAATTGGAGAGAAGCTGTTAAAAGTAGGTTACCATGGTTAATTATCAATTTAGGAACTGCTTTTTTGGCTAGTTCTGTGATTCGTTATTTTGATGATACGATTGTACGAATTGGAATCTTAGCAGGATACATGACCATGATTGCAGGTATGGGCGGGAATGCCGCCACGCAAGCGCTTGCTGTTACGGTTCGACGCATCTCCTTAAATGACCTCACCGATCAGCAAGCCTATCAAGCTGTTTTAAAAGAGCTCACCGTTGGGCTGATTAATGGTGCAACAAATGGGATGATCGTTTTTCTGTTTGCCTTATTTTATGACTCAAACCCCATGCTAGGCTTAGTTATTTTTTTAGCGATGACAGGCAATCTGATTATTGCGGGAATAACAGGAGCCTCTATTCCTCTACTACTCAAACGCATGGGAATCGATCCAGCGATTGCATCATCTATCATCATTACCACGTTCACCGATATATTTGGCTTCTTGCTGATATTGGGACTAGCAAGCAAGCTGCTTCTCTAAAATCTATTATTTATAAAATTTTTATTTGATTAGAACATCGAGCGCATGAGTAGGCGGTGTAATAGTTTTTTACCTTGATGATCAATATAGGTTCTTTAACATAGTATGCCTAGTGATTTACTTCAGTATATTTAGCGCCTTATAAATATAAAGTCAATATTTAGAGCCTGTTTAAATTTTATTCAACAATAATTTTATAGCGGATAGTTTGGTCATATATTCTGCAGAATCGATCAATAGCTCATAGTTTCTACACAGTCTTCTGTCATTATCAAACCAAGCAAAAGTTCTTTCCACGA
>CAIOLR010000161.1 GCA_903859135.1 uncultured bacterium
ACCCCGACCTTGGCAAGGTCGTGCTCTACCAACTGAGCTACTTTCGCGTTTTCGTGTTTGCAAATATAGATAGAAAAGTAATTCTGTCAAGTGATTTTTTGATTTTTTATTGAAAAAATAGTTTAGTTTCTGAAAAACAGGTATATATAGGTTGAAATAAGGAAATTAAAATTTGAAATCTAATTTATTATGCCCGAAATATGGAGTTGGGGGTTTGCCCCTTGATCGTACGGTACCATGTTATGTTTAGAATGTGTCTTTTTTTAGATTGAAGGGGTTGCGTGCTGGTGGCTGTAGGGGATTAATTTGTGATTTGTATCTAATTGATCATTCTTTTACCTTCGCCGAACTTTAGGTTCTTAATTTGGATTAAAAGAGAATACGGCTTGAATCCGTAACTGCCTAGCAGCTGTAAAATCCTAAATAATCGATGTTCATTCTTGTGTCACTGTCTTAAATTTATTCTTGAGGTGGGAAGGCAGAACAAAGAGTTTAGGTTAGAATACCTGCCAAAGTGCAAACAAAAAATCACAGCTTTCGGGTATTGAAGCTTGTAGGAAGATATTTTTGCGTATTCCCATTTGTCTATCCTTTGTTGCTGTTTGCTTTAAAAACGTATTCTTATAAACAATGCAAACAAAAAAAATCCACTTAGGTGCTGTTATCGGTCTACTTTTACAAATTTTGTTCTCGGGTAGTTCATTCGCTCAGGAATCCAATCCATTAAATGAAGTGGTGGTTACAGCGAGTCGATCTCCTCAAAAGCTGTCTGATATTGGTAAAGTAGTTCGGGTAATTACGGCCGATGTTTTAGCAAAAAACCAAGGGCGTACTCTGCCCGAAGTATTAAACAATGTTGCTGGCTTAATTATTGGTGGAAATGGAAATAGTTTGGGTGAACTCAAGCGTGTTTTTTTGCGTGGAGCATCTGCTGGTAGCACACTCATTTTGATAGATGGAATACCCGTCAATGACGCATCAGGCCCTACAGGTGAATATGATATTTCGGCCATCCCAATCGATATGATCGAGCGTGTAGAAATAGTAAAAGGTGGAAATTCCACACTATACGGCTCGGATGCAGTAGCGGGAGTGATCAATATTATTACGCAGAAGGGGGCTCATCTGATGCCCAATGCGCGTGTTCTAACAACAGCTGGAAGTTACAGCACATTCAAACAAGCGGTAGCACTTAGTGGGCAAATAAAAAAAACTGCGCTTGCACTCAATGCATCTAATTTAACAGCTGAAGGATTTTCTTCTGCAGTACCCAGAAATGGCGAAATAAACTTTGATAACGATGGCTTTACACAACGTGCTTTAGGTTTAAATCTGGGTAGGCAAATAAGTAATAGATTAGCTCTTCGTGGTAGTTTCCTATTAAATCGGAATCAAGCTGATTTTGATGCGGATGCTTATCAGGATGCAGCTGGATATACACTTTCAAAAACAGCATACGTTGGGGGATTGGGTGTATGTTTGGATATCCGTAAAGGGGGGCTAAATATCAATCTAAATCAAAATAATGTGACAAATAGCTGGGATTATAATGGGGCTGTTATCAATAATAAAAGTCAAATCAGTAATCTAGACGCAGTTTTCAATTATGGATTGGCCAGTTTTGTGAATTTAACAAGTGGTTTGAGTTATAAGTATTCAGCAACGAAACAAATTAATGCATATGCTCTTCCTTTGGATGTAAATAATGCAATTACAAGTGTATTTACTTCTTTTTTTTTTAAAACCAATGGAGGATTTCGTTCAGAAATAGGAAGTAGATATAATACCCATACGCAATATGGGTCTAATTTTACCTATACAATTAATCCATCATATTTACTCGCAAATCGATATAAGGTGTTTGTTAATGTATCTTCGGCATATCGAGTTCCTTCATTATATCAGCTATTTTCACCTCAATACGGAAATCCAACTTTAAAGCCCGAGATGTCAACAACACTTGAAACTGGATTTGATTTAGCTATTTTTCCAGAAAAGGTCAATCTCAATTTTTCGTACTTCAATCGCCAAATAAATGATGTGATTGGGACAACAGTCAACTATCAGTATGTCAATTTAGGAAAACAAAAAGATCAAGGTTTTGAATTGGAGTTCGGTGTAAAACCACATCAAGCAATACGGGTCAATGCTTTTTATGCGTATGTAAAAGCAAAGTCAAATCCTAATAATACATCCTATCGTCGTCCAAAAAATAGTTTTGGAGCTGATTTTGCATTTGCTGTGAGTAAAAAAATGGACCTCAATCTGATTTATAAGTTTGTTGGTGAGCGTATCGATCTTTATTATGACAATAAGACCTTTAAACCCATTGAATTGACTTTAGATCCGTATCATATTGTCGACACGTATATCCAGTACAAACCTCAACCTAAATTGACTTTATTTGCGGATGTTAAAAACGTTTTTAATGAGAACTACGTCGATGCTATCGGATATACTACCAAAGGCATCAACTTCAATGTGGGGGTGAAAATAGAGCTCAAGTAACAATCCTGCTTAGACGTAGTGCGCCAAAAAAAAGAGGCTGCACCCGAATTCAGTAGGCCAAGTCTGGGTTTATTTCTCATTCAGAATGTTTAAATTTGCTTTTTGAAATCAATCATTGCACATCCAGTAAATAAAAAACAATTAAGTGCTTTAAAGGCCTTTGGAATTTCTTTTGAAGAATAAAAACAACTCTATTGCTTGAAGCTATAAGAGAAAATCCATTCGAAGGAATAGGGAAACCTGAATCGCTGAAGCATGATTTGTCAAATTTGTGGTCAAAAGGAGGATAGATAGAGAACATCGTATATGATGTTGAATAAAAAATAGTCACTGTCATATTCTACTGAAGAGGCATTATAGTTGACATTTTATATTATTTGTAAGATAATCAAGGGATATAAGGGGGGTGTTTACAGAACCAGTAGCTTGTAGACATCCTCATTTTTATTATAGTAGGAGTAGATGTATTCATCCAGTGAGAAGCAGTTTTTGAGAATAAACTTAGCGACCATCATCAGTCTTTTTGCAGTAATTTTAGCTGGCGGTATCGTTCGTAGTTCAGGATCAGGTATGGGGTGCCCTGATTGGCCCAAATGTTTTGATCGGTATATTCCTCCCTCTCAAGTTTCTCAATTACCACCAGACTATCAGGTAAAGTATGTGGCTAGACGAGTGGCCAAAAATGAACGTTTTGCGAAGACTTTAGATCTCTTTGGTTACGCAAAAATGGCTTATCGCATTCGAAACGATCAGAGTATTCTTCAACCCGAAGCTTTTAACGCAACTAAAACTTGGACGGAATATCTCAATCGCTTAGTAGGGATGCTGTGTGGTTTTTTGATGCTCGGGTGTTTGGCCTTTTCAGTAGCCTATCTTAAATCGCGTAAGCGAATCTTTTTCTTAAGTTTGCTTAATGTTTTACTGATTATATTTCAAGCATGGTTGGGTTCTTTGGTCGTTTCTACCAATTTGTTGGCTTGGGTGGTTACGGTACATATGTTGGTTGCTTTGGTAATCGTGGCTGTTAGTATTTATACGTATCAAGTAGCTTCTCCGTATCCTGAGCTTGTCGAGAGGGAGGAGAGGACTGGTGTGAGGCTGTTGTGGGTCAGGTTGTTAGCTATCTTCGCAGTATTATTAACAGTTTTTCAAATCGCTTTAGGTACCGAAGTGCGCGAACAAGTAGATGCAGTAGCCTCGCTTATGAATAATTTAAACAGGGCATCATGGGTATCAAACATTGGATTCAACTTCAATTTGCATCGTGATTTAGCGGTGTTTGTTGTTTTTATAAATGTTCTTTTATTTTTAATGATCAGACGTCGATATCTACCAGGTACCCCTCAGTTTAAATATGGTGTATCTATCCTTTTCGCACTTGTTTTACAAATTATAGCGGGCTTATCTCTATCGTATTTTTCCTTGCCTCCTACAGCACAAGCAGCCCATATTACACTTGCGTGTTTGTTATTTGGTACACAGTTTTATTTAATGCTTTTATTAGGAAGGAATAAAATGTATAATCAACCATTCGCATGAACGTGTTTATCTCGGATTTTAATAAGTTGATTAAACTTAGGCTTACGCTTACGGTCGTGTTTTCTGCTTCTGTTTCTTTTTTGATAGGGAGTAAAGAGCAGGGAAACATCAATTGGAAGTACTGGATGATACTCACTTTGGGTGGTTTCCTTGTTACTGCAGCAGCGAATGGGTTTAATGAGATTATTGAAAAAGATCTAGATAAGCTAATGGATCGAACAAAAGATAGGCCCATACCCTCTGGTAGGATGACAACAGGAAAAGCACTCGTGATGAGCTTATTTATGGGTATTCTAGGAACCTTAATCCTGGTCAAATTAAATTTTCTGACTGGCCTATTATCTGTTTTTTCCATACTCCTTTATGCTTTTGTTTATACTCCCTTGAAACGTAAATCCCCAATTGCCGTATTTGTAGGGGCCATACCTGGCGCACTGCCACCCCTTATCGGTTATTTTGCAGCATTTGAAAATCCACATATATCGTGGATACCGATTATACTTTTCTTGATTCAATTTGTTTGGCAGTTCCCCCATTTTTGGGCAATCGCTTGGGTTTTGGATGATGATTATAAGCGCGCAGGTTTCCGCCTGTTGCCAACCACGAAGAAAGACAAAGTAAGTGCTTCTTTAGTGGTTTTATCTACACTTATTTTAATACCAGTGAGCACGATGCCTTTTTTCTACAATTTTGGTGGATACACGTATGTGATGATCGTCCTTGTTTGTGGACTTTTATTTTTAAGACAAGCACTTAAGCTGTATCAAACAAAAGATATCCCTGCAGCAAAAAGTTTGATGTATAGCTCTTTTTTATATTTGCCAGTGGTGCAATTAGCCCTATTATTTGATTTTATTATAAAGTAAAGAAATGAGACGATTATTTGACGAAGATAATACCCGTAGTTTGCGAGCAAGAAAATTTTTAATGTGGTTGTTTGTGATATCCTCTTTCATGTTTTTTGCGGCACTCACAAGTGCCTTCATCATATACACCGCTGGAAGTGCCGATCGAGGTTTGAAAATACTTTTACCACACATATTTAAGCTCAGTACTGGAGTTATTATTTTGAGCAGTATTACGATGCATTTGTCATACTTAGCTGCTAAGCGATTGAAATTTATTCAGCAGAGAAGGTATCTCATATCGACCATTTTATTGGGTATGCTATTTTTTGTACTACAGCTTTTCGCTTGGCAGATGCTTGTGAGACAGGGAGTATATTTTGTCAACTACAATGCTTCACAGTCATTTCTCTACATATTTACAGGGGCCCACTTGTTGCATATCATTTTTGGGGTTTGCATATTGATTTATACTTTAGTTGGTATTCTTAAAAATATTGCACAGGAACGAACCATTTTTCGTTTAGAAGTAGCATCAATTTTTTGGCACTTTATAGATATTTTGTGGATTTATCTATATGTTTTCTTACTTTTGGGCCAATAGTGAAATCTTAAATAATATTCATAAATGAGTGCTGCTATATCACAATTAGATGAAATAAAAACCGATACTTGGAGTGGAGGGAAATCACCTTTTGCCGTAGAATATGGTAAAATAATGATGTGGTTTTTCTTGCTTTCAGATGCTTTTACATTTTCGGCATTTTTGATTTATTACGGGGCTCAGCGTTTCAGTAAAATGACTTGGCCCGACCCAGATGAAGTGTTTCAGTCTATTCCTGGCATTGCGGATGGGGGATATCCTTTGGTGTTTGTGGGTATCATGACCTTCATTTTGATTATGAGTTCCGTCACGATGGTACTGGCTGTAGAAGCGGGGCATCGTAGATCTAAAAAAGAAGTGGCAGGTTGGATGGTAGCAACCATTATTGGAGGCTTGATATTTCTTGGTTGCCAAGCTGCAGAGTGGACTCATTTGCATCACGAAGGCTATTGGTGGGGACGATTCCCTGAGTTTTATACAGGTATTGAGACGGTGAGTGCATTGCAGTTTTCAAATCTATTTTTTACGATAACTGGCTTTCATGGCTTTCACGTTTTTACTGGTGTGATCGTCAATATTGTCATTTTGATTATGACCATGAGTGGTGTTTTTGAAAAGAGAGGAAGTTACTTGATGGTTGAAAAAGTAGGTTTGTATTGGCACTTTGTCGATTTGGTTTGGGTATTCGTATTTACATTCTTCTATTTAGTTTAGTCTAAAAAAATCAGCATATGGTTACAGAGCATACAGCAGGGCACGAGCATCATGAAGTACATGAGCAAACAATGACTAAAAGAAAAATATGGCAGGTTTTCTTTTACTTATTGGGTATCACATCCATTGAGTTTTTTATTGCTTTATATCTCATCCCAAAGGGGATGATGAGTCAGCATGTGGGTAATTTTGCTTACATCGCATTGACGCTGGTAAAAGCATTTTACATTGTGGCGTATTTTATGCACTTGAAGTTTGAAAAATTTGCACTTAAAGCAAGTATCATTGTGTCCTTGATATTTATTATTTATTTCATTATCCTGATGCTTACTGAAGGGGTATATCTGCATGTGCATATGAATCATCAATGAAGACCTTTTCGTTGAAGAAGGTAGTGATTCTGGCAATTATGTTGACCATGCCAGCTTTGCTTTACTATTTGTTGCAGGAGAAAGGAAAGAATAGATATCGCCCTTTGGGCATTTTTGGTCCAAAGACTGTCACGTCTACCTTTCATATCAAAAGAGGTAAGCAGATACCCGATACGATTTATCATATTGTCCGTGATTTTAAATTAATTAATCAGGATAATCACTTGGTATCCTTTCCATCCGATAGCAATAAGCTGACCGTTGTTGCTTTTTTCTATACGCGTTGTCCGCTAGTTTGTTCAGGTATCAATAAAAAAATGGCCGAAGTGGTGAGGATTTATCAAAAAAATAAACTACTTCAGTTTTTATCTATCACTGTTGATCCTCATTTTGACACATCTGAAGAGCTAAAAAAATATTCAAAAGAATACCAAGTTCAGCCGAATAAATGGAATTTCTTCACAGGGGATGAAGCAGCAATTTATAAGCTGGCGAAGGAAGATTTTCTGGTCGATGTTTTAAAAGATACGACTCAAAACAATAATATTATTCACCGTCCAATGTTGATTCTTTTGGACCCTCAAAAACGAATAAGAGGATATTATAATTCAATTGACAAAGAACAAGTCGATCGTTTGATTGATGAAATTCGGGTATTGATAGCGGAAGAGTTGCGAAATGTGAAGGATCGGTAAATCGTGTCTGATAAAAAGGTGTACTAAGATGCGCTCTTCTGATATTTTCGATATACCTCTTGTATTCCCCGTTATCTAATTTGCAGGTTATGCACCATTTATAGCCTGCCCAAGGAGTCGAAAGACTCTTTCCCATTCGCTAATCTGTAGAAAAAGTCTATGGATAGCTACTAATTAAGAATTTAAATTCTAAAAATCAGTATTAATTGCTAAATACTTACAAATATGAATGATAAATTAATGTTTAGACTAATCATTGCTGTTTCTGTTTTTGTGTTTGCAGTGGTTTTTATATTACAGAACAAAGTGCTAAACATCTTTCCTGATAAAACGGTCATTCCATCTTGGGTTTTCTTTTTACCTCGACTGAATGCCCTATTAAATGGGACCTGTAGTGTCTTGCTTTTGGTTTCGCTGTATTTTATCAAACGAAAACAGATTGAAATGCATAAACGTTTGAATGTAATCACATTTATTTTGTCGTCTATATTTCTTGTATCCTATATTATTTTTCATGCGACAGGCATCAAAACCAGTTATGGCGGGCAAGGGGTGATACGATCGGTTTATTATTTCATACTCATCACACACATTGTGCTTGCTGCAGTGGTTTTACCTCTGGTACTATTAAGTTTTCAAAAAGGTTTTCAAATGCAAGTGCAAAGCCATAAAAAACTAGTTCGCTTTGCATATCCAATTTGGCTATACGTAACGATAACAGGGGTTGTTGTTTATTGGATGATTTCACCGTATTATACGTTTTGAGTATTTTTTGAACAAAATGTAGATCGATTTTTATCAAATATCAATGCTGATCTTTCTCACTATTTTTCATTTTGGCCAATAAACTATATGCCCCTTTTATGATAACCTGTGCTGATTTATTTACGTTTGAAGGTAAAACTATTTCGGTATAACCTTGTTCACTTATTCCCGTTTGTATGGCTATTATCTCAAAATGGTGTTCGTTGAATGGTTGGTTATTTTGATGCTTGTCGGTGGTGATAAAAATATATTTTTTTCCTTCGAAGCTTACGATTGCTTCATCAGGTAATGATGGTAAATTTTGACCGCCACTTTCTACAAAAGCAGTGAGGAACATACCTGGTAACATTTCTCTATTTAACTGATCAATATGGCAATGAATTTGTACAGTTCGTTCTTTACTTATTTCACGACCTATTAAATATATTTTGGCTGTACGTTCTTTTGTTTCATTGGCAAGGGTAAAGCGTACCCGTTGGCCAATTTTCAATTTAGTTACATCTTTTTCGTATACGGTGAGTTCTGCATGTAAATGTTGGGTATCTACAATTTCAAATAAGACATCTGACGGGCTAATATATTTACCAATATTGGCATTAACTTGGGTTACATAACCAGTGATGGGAGCATATAATGTAACCATACTTTTAATGCCTTTTTGTTCGATAGCCTGAGTAGTGATATTTAATAATTTTAGTTTTTGTACTAGGGCATCGGCTTTAGCTTTTAATGAAAAGTAATGTGCTTTAGCTTGTTGTAACGTTTTTTGTGCATTGGCATTTTCATTGGCTAGTTGTTGTTGACGTTGGTAATCAGCTTCAGCATATTCTAGTTGACTTTTGGCATCTAGATAGTTTTGTTGTAAGTCGATGTAATCTTGACTTTCCAAGACGGCTATCGCTTGACCTTTTTTTACATAGCTTCCTTGTAATAATTCCGTGTGTTTAAGGAATCCTCCTATAGGTATTGATACACTTACTAACTGCTGTGGAGGTACATCCAATTTACCATTTACTCGGATAGTGCCACTCAATATGCGGTTGGCAATACTTCCAAGCTCAATACCTGCCGTTTTATATTGTGCATGGGTAAACATTACAGCTGTGCTTTCCTCATGATGTTCTGTTGCAGTGTCTGTTTTTGTCTCTTCTTTCTTTTTGCTTTCGCAAGCTGCAAGTATTGTAACCAGACTCAAAAAGGGCACTATTTTTTTTATATGGATGATGATGCTCATGTTAATTTCCTCCTGAAATGAATTGAAGTTGAATGATGATTTGGTTCAGTTGATTGAAAGCTATTAAGTATTGTTCTTTTATATTGATGGCTTGTGTGATACCCTGTAGGTATTCTACATAACCAATTTCGCCTGCACGATAGGCTTTTTCGGCTATGTGTAATTGTGCATTGGCTTGTTTCAAGCCTTGTTGCTGATAATAATCGAGACCTTGTTTAGCCTGTTTGTATTGTTGAAGAAATTGATTAAATGAAGCTGTAAGCTCATTTTTTGTGTTTTGGTACTCCGCTTGTACTATTTTACTTTCTATACCTGCAGCCTGTATTTTGCCTTGCTGTGGGCTAAACCATAATGGGAAAGCAAGCCCTACAGAAAAGCCTGTAAACCGTTTATCGGAACCAAAATACTGCTCTGTTCCATTGATGTTTTGGGATCCAATCAATGTTTGATTAAAGTAGCCTAGCGAAATATTAGGTAGTAAGCGATTTTTCTCTACTGATTTATTTGCTTCAGCTACTTTAATTTGTTGCTGGAAGTATGCTAGTAGCGGATTTTGTTCGATAACTACAATACTATAATTTGCTGAGAGATTTAGTACAGGTGCATCACTTACAATGGTGGAAGGTTCTGCCGTACCTAGCCATCGTTGTAACTGCTGCTGATAAACGACTACATCCGTCGCGGCTTGCTGTTGTTGTAATGTTATTTCGTTTGATTTCCCCTGTGCTGCTAATTTTTCTAGATAGCTTGTTTCGCCTGTTTTGTAACGCAAGTCGGCCAGTTTTACAAAATTTTGGTAAATACTATCTTGTTGCTTCAGTAATGCTAAACGTTGTAAACTAAAAGCTAACTGATAATACGTTGCTTTAACCTCTCGTATGAGTTCTTTTTTTGTTAAGACATGAGATTGTTGAGCTAAGCGTATTTTCTCACCATGCAACCTATTTTGTGCCAACATGATGGTTGGGAATTCAAACGACTGCGATAAGGTTATATTATTATCGTTGTTTATAGCACTGTTGTATTGCCCACGTGTGTAATTGACTTGGGTTTTGCCCAAATTGAAAGCGGTTTTTTGCAAAACTTGTTGCTGGTCGACTTTATAGGCGGCTCTTTTTAGTTGGGGATTATTTTGGAGGGCTATTTTTACTGCCTCTTCGAGTGGAATTTGGCGCGTGGCAACCTGGGCAATGGAATGATTAGAAAATAATAGAGAACAAATTGTAAAAATTATGAAGACGAATTTCATTCCCTGAATCTTTATCGCATTTAAAAATGAAACTGAAGTTGTCCGACCATCGCGGATCACTGTTGCTTGATCAGGACGAATATCTAACAAGGTTTTAATTGAATTTTTGGTAGTGTATCTAAATGTATGATGGATCATTTTTTGATAAAATTTGACTACAAAGACTGAAAAACAAACTGCTTTTAAAGCATTTAAAAGCAGTTTATGAAAATATAAATTCATGCTTTTTTATCCCTAAAAAGGGGCATC
>CAIOLR010000162.1 GCA_903859135.1 uncultured bacterium
GGTAGGCCTACGCCACACACGCGGCGAAAAAATACGAGAAACACGTGAGGAGACAAAGTCAAGAACAGCTTTAAAACCAAAAATAACACGAGGTCTGTAAGCTAGTCTGACAGCGCTACCTACTAAAAGAATTTCAGATTGAGGGTAATTGTGTTTCATAGAGAAATTTTTTTTTACAAAAAGTATCCTAATTAACCAATTTATCGCACACAAACTGTGCAACATACTTGAAGTTACGAAATTTTATCTAAAAAAACAATTAATAATAAATAAAGACTTAATACCCTGAATATAAATTTAGGATTGAATTAATGAAATTGTTTAAATGAAAAAAAATGAAGGATTATAGCTGATGGATCACCAAGCCAACTTGAAACTTGGGTTCAAACCAAGTTGATTTGGGGGGCATTACTTCTCCTGCATCTGCAGCCTGAATCAATTGTTCAATCGAAGTTGGGAATAGTGTAAAAAAAGCGGCGTAGTCTCCCTGATCTACCCGCTGTATAGGTACTTCGAGCGAAGTAATTCCTCCCACAAAACTTAAACGTGGATCCGTCCGAGGATCCATAATATGTAGAATTGGCGACAATATATAATTCTGCAAAATGGTAACATCTAAAGATTCCACCAAACCACCTCGTGCATAGGTTCTTGATCGTGCAGATAATCTGTACCAATTCTGATTCAGATACAAGCCAAACTCATGCAATTGACGAGGCCTAAAAACCTCCGTATCTAAAAGGATTTCAATTTCAAAATGGACCCTTATTTGATTTAAAAACTGCGCTACAGAAAAACCAGCAATATCCTTCACCAAGCGATTAAATTCGAAGATCTGTAGTTGATCGGTAGACATGTATACCGAGTTGAAGAAATTATACGCTTCATAACCGGTATGATTTAAGTTTAACTTTCGCCGCTGCATCCCAAGAACACTCGCCGCTGCTGCCCGATGATGACCGTCGGCCATGTATGAGGTTTGAATAGCTCCAAAAGCTTTTATAAACTCATCAAGCCGTTCCTCATCATCTACTTTCCAAAGTTGATGAACAACATCATGGTCTGATAAAAAAGATAATTCGGGTTCCTTCGAAATGATTGCTGAAATGAGTGTTTGGATACTTGATACAGGCAAATAAGTAATCAACACTGGATTGGCATCTATACCTGTTTGCTGCAAATAGTCTACAAGGTCTTTTTCCCGTTCGGCCCGAGTGAGTTCGTGTCTCTTAACCGTATTGTTTAGATAATCATCAATCGATGTAGTGGCCCATACACCCGTTTGAATAAGATCATCCTTCGAAATCTGATACACGTAAATGGCAGGCTTGGCATCCTTCACTAAGATTCCTTTTTCGATAAAATCTTCAAAATTTTCGTTGATTTTTTTATAAATGATCTCCTGCCTAGATCCTCTTAAAAATAGATGTTCCAACGTAGGAACAAGCATATTCAAGTACGAATAAGGATTATGCGATCGAATCTCATTGGCCTTGTCAAGACTTAAATCTTCAACCTGCAAAACCACCCGATCAACATACTCTTGACAAGGATGAACCCCCTTGAAAGGCTTAATATTGGGCATAAGCTGATTATACAACAAATGGTGGGAAGCCCCCTTTTTTCAGAAAAGAAGGAAAGAATGAGTACTACTTTCTAAAAAAGTGAATAATCAAATTGGCAAGCTCTACACCAACACGCTCTTGCGCTTCGTTGGTCGAAGCCCCAATATGGGGTGTCAAAGAAACGCGAGGATGTGTAAGGATATCCGGATGAGGTGTTGGCTCATTCTCAAAAACATCTAACCCTGCAAAAGATACTTTTCCTGAATTTAATGCGTCCAACAAGGCCCTTTCATCCACAGTACCTCCACGAGAACAATTGACGATACCTACTCCCATTTTCATGCTTTTAAACTCCGCTTCACCAAGTACAGGGTGTTCTGAAAAAGGAACATGCAAACTAATGAAGTCGGATTGACTAAGCAGGTCATGCATCGTCACACTTTTTAGGGAAACATTCACTTGAACATTCCCTGCCAATTGCAACTCTAACTGGTCTGGAACTTTATAAAGATCAAAAGCCAAAACCTCCATACCCAAACCCAAAGCCAATTTTGCTGTTTCGCGACCAATCCGGCCAAAGCCTATAATTCCTATTTTTTTACCTCGCAGTTCAATTCCTTTGGCATAGGACTTTTTGAGATCATTAAATTTTATTGCCCCCTCTACAGGCATTTTACGATTGGAGTCATATAAAAATCGAACTCCCCCAAACAGATGAGCAAAAACCAATTCAGCAACAGAAAGCGAAGAAGAAGCTGGTGTGTTCACTACCGTGACACCCTTACTTTTTGCATAGGCAACATCAATATTATCCATGCCAACCCCACCACGTCCAATCAGTCTAATATTAGGGCAAGCATCAATCAATTCTTTTCGAATTTTTGTTGTGCTTCGCACGGTAATGGCATCGTACTTTGTGAGTGCCTCAGCCAAATTTTCTTGTGGAATAGGATTGCTATCTACAACAAATCCTGCTTTTTCTAATAATACTTTACCTACGGGATCTATACCGTCATTCGCTAATATTTTGACCATATCTTTATTAAGTATTACTGATTCCATTTGCCTTCATGATATCTACACTATGCTTTTGCTCAAAATCCTGCATCGCATCTACCAGAACATGTACACTTGTGATCGGCAAGGCATTATACAAGGACGCTCGGAATCCCCCAACACTACGATGCCCTTTAATACCAATAATTCCTCTGTCCTCAACAAATACTAAAAATTCTTTTTCAAGCGCAGGATCTTCCATCACGAAACAAACATTCATTCTGGATCGATCTTCAACAGCACAGGTACCTTTAAATAAGGTATTCCGATCAATCTCACGATACAGTGCTTCTGATTTAGCGATATTCTCTTGCTCAATCGCATCCACTCCACCTTTTGATTTCAGCCACGACAAATTCAACAGGGATGCATAAATCGCAAATACAGGAGGCGTATTGTACATCGATCCACCTTCTATATGTACCCTATAATCGAGCATCGATGGTAATTTACGTTTGATTTTACCTAACAACTCGTCTTTAGCAAGAACTACTGTAAGACCAGCTGGCCCCATATTTTTTTGAGCCCCTGCATAAATCAAACCGAAGTCAGCCACATTAACCCTTCTACTCAAAATGTCAGACGACATATCACAAACGATAGGAATAGGAGATTTTGGAAATTCGTACATCTCTGTCCCATAAATGGTATTGTTAGACGTACAATGAAAGTATGCAGCATCTGCTGGAATGGTATATGTTTTGGGGATAAAGCTATAGTTTTGATCTTTTGACGAAGCAATAATCTGCACATCAGCGAATAGCTTAGCTTCTTTGATAGCCTTATTCGCCCAAACACCTGTTTCTAAATAAGCTACCGTCTGACCATCATCTAATAAGTTCATCGGAACCATAGCAAATTGTAAACTTGCACCACCTTGCATCAGAATAACTGAATATCCTTCAGGAACACCCATTAATTCTTTTACCAAGCTGATGGTTTCATCAACAACGGCTTCAAATTCGGAGGTACGATGCGATATTTCTAATATGGATAACCCAGTACCTTTAAATTCGATGATTGCCTGAGACGCTTGTTTCAAAACTTCTTGAGGTAGAATACAAGGTCCTGCACCAAAATTATATATCATAATTATAAAATTTGTTCTCAAAAATAGTAGAATTATACAGCAATGGGCATTTTATTAAAAAATTAAATAAACTATAACACTACGAATAGCCATACGCTAATACGTGACAAAAATCAGGGTATATTCAAATATTTGTGAATCTGCAAGGAGATCTCCCATTTCGGATTTTGTTTCACGTATTCGATAATCAGGGGTGTTATTAAAGAAGCTTTCGACCATTCGGGTTGCAAATAAAATTTACATGCTTTTGAAACCAACTTGGCATGCTCTTCTGCCCAAATAAAATCACTTTTATTAAAAACGATCACCTTTAATTCGCCAGCCAATTGACTAATTTCTGGCATTGGAGCTTTAAATTTTTTAGGAGATAAACAAATCCAATCCCACGAACCCGATAGCGGATAAGCTCCAGAAGTTTCGATAAAGGTTTGGATACCCCGTTTTTGTAGTTCAGACGTTAAATAATCTAGGTTGTACATAAAAGGCTCTCCTCCTGTTATGACCACTGCCTTCCCTGGATGCTTTTCCGCATTTTTCACAATATCATCTGCCGCTGTAAGCGGATGAAGTGCTGCATCCCAGCTTTCTTTCACATCACACCAATGACATCCCACATCACATCCTCCTAAACGAATAAAATATGCAGCCTTGCCAGCATGATACCCCTCACCCTGAATGGTGTAAAATTCTTCCATCAATGGCAATAATGTGCCGCTCTCTAAGGTATGTACCATCATTAAAAACAAAAACACAAATATACGGATTTAGATCCCGCCGAATCAGAATATAAAAATAAGCTGGATATGAACCCGTCTTCGCTGCAAATGGGTATTTGCACATTTCATACTCATCCGAATTGGACTTTTCAATTCAACCCACCAAATAAGATTTTCAGAATTTATGCTTGCAATAAA
>CAIOLR010000163.1 GCA_903859135.1 uncultured bacterium
AAATACGGAACAGGATAAACTTAAAAATTTGTCTATCATGAATGCATCTATGGATCATTTGACTGATTTAGATAATCCTCGTTTTATAGAACATGTTGCAAAAGAGTTTAAACAAAATTTCGATCGACTTGATCTGCGGGAAAATTACTCAATGTTGGTTATCCCTGGTTATTTAGGATCTAACAAAGTCGTAGAACGCTGGGCTAAGATTGCACACGATAATAAGGTGATGTTGATAACCGATTTTCAGCATTTTGATAGACCAGATGATGTAATGGAGGTTTTTGAAACTGCTAATTTGACTGGTGGAGATGCATACCGCGCGAATGTGGTAATGGTCTGTAACTGGCTTCTTGGTAGAAGTAAAACGGATTGGGTAGGCGAGAAGGATGACCTCTTTGTACCTCCTTCAGCAGCGTTGGCTGGACGAATGTATAGTACACTCATGTCGCAAATAACTGCTGGTAAAAAACACGGTGGGATCAATGAAGTTGATGCAGTTGCTTTTGATTTGACCAAGAGTGAGCTGTCACAACTGGAGCGTATGGGCTTGGTTCCGATGATACAGGAATATGGTAAGGTGATGGCTTTTTCGGGCAAGACTTTGTTCAATGGTGACAATCTCGGTTTACAAACATATTCTGTAGTACGTGTATTTGACTATATCACCAAAGTGCTATTTGATTTTTTGAACAGGCGTAGCTTTGAAAATTGGGATCCGTACGTTCAGCTGGATCTAAAGGGGCAAATGGAGAGCTATTTAGATAGTATCAAAGGGAATAACAATTTGATAGAATATTTTAACATCGTACGGTTTGAGCGCGATGAAAATCAGAAAGATCGTATTTTATTGGATATTCACATTACTCCCTTTTTCCCAGCCAAGAGTTTTGTGTTAAAACTGGATGGGTATAAAGGGGAGGATGAAAGTGTCACGTGGGCTAGTGATGTCCAAAGTGAAGGTTAAATGATGTTAAAATTAAAATAATAATATGTTTAATGTTTAATTTAGTAATAATCAATTAATGTTTAAGTAATACAAAATCTGAAAAATTATGGCAACAAATGCAAAAGCACCAGAGGGTGTGGCAACGCTCACTCTTGATGGTAAGGTTTATGAATTAGCTCAAATTCCGGCTGTTGGGCCAGATATGCGCTATGGGTCGGTTTCTGTTGAGATTCCACCACTTTCGATGAGTCATATTACACCGGCACAACAGAAAGATTTAGAGTCTCTTCAGGTACAAAGAAAAATTGCTAAAAAAGGCGAATTGTCGCTTCCGAGAGCTGTTGATGGGAATTCAAATAACAGGGTTAAAGTAACGATGGACAATATTTTGGTAAAAGATGTTCAAATACAGCCCATGAGTGCTGAAGTATGGTACGCTACAATTATGCTAGAGGTAGAGACTATTACGCTGCCTTCTGGATTTAAATATGAGAGACCTAGCTTTGGTAAAGCAACTTAAGCTTTGACAAATTGTAGAGAACAGCAATCTGATTTTTGGCATTGTTAAACTTGGTGGAGCTGGGTTGTTTTACTTCAAAACGAAGAAGGGGGGTGTTTTTCTGCCATTCTTTGATTGTTGTACGAAAACCACACATCATTTTTAACAATGTCTTAAATTTTTATGCGCTGGTTGAAAGAGATTCTTATTTGTGTAAGTGGTTATTTGACTAATTACGAACAATTTTTGGTACACTGATCTTCGATAATTGGGAACTGTTTGGCGATATTTTTAAGGAACGTCTTTAAAAAGATTAGGGGGTATGTATGGATTTTGACTTTAGCAAGGAGGCTATTTTAGGCAGAATGTTGAGTTCTGCCGAAGAGCTTTGGGGGATAAAATATAACGACAATTTGGATCCTGTGGTTCGGTTGTTGATGGAGTCCTTCGCTGTTGAAATTTTTAAAGTACAGCAAAATATACATGCTTCGAACGGTCGATTGGTGGAGCATCTTGCGGAGGTGCTTACTCCTACAAAATTAACAGCGGCGGTGCCTGCTCACGGAGTAATGCATGCCGGATGTACCCAAATTACTCAGGTTGTAAATAAGAATACATCCTATGAAATAACTGGAGGAACAGTTAAAGACCAGAAATTTCTATTTACGCCTATTGATAATGTCAAGTTATATCATGCTGAAGTGACAGATGTGATTGCGTCGCACAATGCCTGTAGAGTGGATAGCTGTATCTATAAAAGTGTTATAACAGTACCGAAGGCAGGGAGTATCCCACAGAACCATATGTGGCTGGGCATTAGTGTATCGCGTCAGCTACATGATATTGATGGTCTATCTTTTTTTATCGATTGGCCTAATTTAGGTTCTAAGAATGATCTCTATAGAGCTATGAGTATAGCTAAATGGACTGTTTCTGGAACAATTCAGCTGCAAATGTATAAGGGCTTATTATATGTTGTTGCTGATCGAGATAAGACAGAAAATTCATTCGAAAGACCAGAAGTTCATGAACTGGTAGTAAATGACATCAAGAACAGTTATCAAAATCAATTTTTTACAATCAGTAACAGTTCTCTTAAACTGCAGGAAAATATTCAAAAATACCCTGCTGTTTTCGAAAATTATTTTTCTGAGCAGCAGTTAACACAATTTTTTACTGAGGATAAGCTGTGGGTTAAGATTGAGTTGCCTATTTATCTAGAAGCCGAAATCTTAAATGATATGTTGGTGAATACGAATGCTTTTCCAATCATAAATAGAGAGCTTAAGCAGGCAACAACAAATTTATATGCGATTCCATTGGTTTGTGAACGTACGGAACGGATCGTATCCGTCAAAGAGGTGTATGGAACAGTTAATGGTGTGTATAAACCTATAGAGCTACAGGAAGTTCAAGAAAGTTCCAATACGTATACATTTAAAAAAGCTGGTTTAGAACGCTTTGATCGGCGTGATGCGTATGAGTTAGTTAAATATTTGGAGTTGTTGTTGAAGAATGAAGTCCAAGCTTTTGTTTCCCTAAATAAAGAAGATAGTCAAGAATTAACTAGGGCCTTAAACGAGGTGGTTAGCAAAACAAAGAAAGTTTCAAATAGCGAATACAAAGCTTTGCAGTATGTCATGTTAGAAAAAGAAATTCCGGATGAGGTAGTCACCGCGGAATTTTGGGTAACTAGATGTGAGGAAGCTAATCAGATTAGGATGGGAACATTATCTCAGGATGTTAGTGATTCCAGTCAAGTTGGCTGTATATTATTAACTCCCACCATTGGTGGTAAAGATAGTCAAAGTGAAACAGAGCGAATCCGAGCCTACCAGTATGCTTTGCTTACTAAAGAGCAAATTGTATCGGCACAGGATATAAAAAGTTTTATCCATTATCAACTTGGAGAGCAGGTTGTAAAGGTTGACGTAAAAAGTGGTTTGGTGATCGGGCATGGCTCTAAACAGGGGTTGGTTCGATCCATTGATGTATACATTGGTACTGTGAGTGATTTCCAAGAGGATGCTATGCAAAGACAAGTGGTAAGCGATGCACTGTTGCAGAAATTACAACAACAATCTGATCCATCAAGGACTTATCGGATTTTTTGGAATGAATCACACAAAGTTTAGAATATATTATTCATTTGTTATTAAAAATTTATCACATGACTATGACATCTACTCCAGTTGAAGCTAATACCTCAATTACTATTGACGGAAAAGAGATTGAGTATTTTTTTGATCTTAGGATAGAACAAAGCTTCAATGATCATCATCGATTTTCATTTTATGTGCCTAGTGATAAGATCAATTATGATGGTGGTGTGTCTTTTATAAAAAAGGATACAATTAATTATATAGGCAAAGAAATTATCATTAAGTGGGGGGTAAACAAAGGCACTGCTAATATTTTCAACGGACTAATTACTGATACGAGTGTCCATGCACAGTATAATGCTGCGGTTAATCTTCATATTACAGGGTACAGTAGCAGTTATGTGCTTTCTAATTTGCCAAAAACACGTTCATTTTTTGATAAGGATCCCAAAAATCCAGAACAAACATTAGAAAAAGTAGCTAAGAGTGTGGTGCAGGGAGCTATGGGACCTTATTGTGGACTATCATGCAACATTGCTAATAATATTGAGCTGCCTTATGTGGTGCAATACAAGGAAAGTACGTTTGATTTTTTGAATCGGTTGGCTGTTCGCTACGGGGAATGGTTTTATGTAGATGGGAAAACCCTTCACTTTGGTAAGCCAAAAGGAGAGCCTAAATTTCATGAATTGTTGCTTGGTCGTGATCTTCTAAATCTAAATTATGAGTTCAACATGAAGCCTGTTAGGCGTAATGTCACGGGCTATAATCATCAAGCAGGGAAAACTTTCGAACCATCGGGAGCTAATCCTGCAGGAGATTTAGGGGACGTGTTTGGTACATTGAATGATAGACAGCAGAATATATTTAATTCAGACAAGATCAATGAGCATTTATCATGGCAACCAAATAGTCTGAATGAAGTGAAAGAACAGGGAGCCTATCGTGGTGGGGAACAATTAGCACACAGTTTTACACTTAGTGGTGAGAGCTGTAATCCAGATGTCAAGCTGGGTGATGGATTGAAATTCAAAATAATGGATCCTTCCAAAAATAATGCTGAGCAAAGCTTCCGCGAATGTCGAGTGATTGCTATTACGCATTATATGCAACGGTCAGCGGATGGAGCCATTCTATATACGAATGAATTTAAGGCTATAGATGCGAAGGCAAAATATATCCCCGTAAATACACTTAACCCATACAATGCACAGCCCGAATATGCGAAAGTGGTTTCTACCGAAGATGCTAGTGGTCGTGTTCAAGTTTCCTTCTTTTGGAATAAGGATAATGAGTTAAACAAATCTTTCTTTATGCCCTGTTTGAGTTCGTATGCAGGGGGGGAGACGGAGCCGAAAAATCGGGGTATATTATTCATACCTGAGGAGGGAGATATGGTACTGGTAGGTTATTACCAAAATGATCCGAACCATCCTTATGTGATGGGAGGCCTACATAATAGCAAAACAGGCAGTATTAAAGAAGACAATAAGAAGAATGATATAAAAAGTATTACTACTCGTACTGGACATGTGATTGAATTTAATGACAAGAAAGATGCTGAAAGCATCACGATCACTGATAAGAATAAGAATGTTATTCTGATGAATAAGGATGGAGTCAAGGTGACAGCCAATGAAGCAAAGAATACCATTTTAATGACTAAAGATGGTATCAAGATGACAGATGATACCAATACAAATAGTGTAGAAATGGGGAAAGATGGTATTGTACTTAAAGCGGAGAAGGATGTGAAGATCATGGCTCAAAACATCACCATGGAGGCTAAAAAAGCCATTGAACAGAAAGTGTCAGCATCTTCTGTAAAAATAGAAAGTGCTGCAATTGAGCAAAAGACGGGGTCTTCTAGTGTCAAGCTAGCTGCTGCATCAATTGAACAGAAATCAGGATCTGGTTCTGTTGAAGTGGGTGCTTCTGGAGTAGATATCAAAGGACCTATGGTTAAAATTAGTTGATAAACTTATTAATAATTAAAATTATGAGTATTTCAAAATTATATGCAACAGGACCAGCCACATGCAAATGCTCGATGGGGTCGGCACCAGCTGTGCTCGCTCCACTTTCGCAACAGAAACTGTTTGTGGATGGAAAGCTAGTACTGACAGAAGCTGATAAACTAACTATGCCACCCACGTTTATAACGTGTATCAATATACCAACACCCGCTGGACCAGGTCCGTGCGCTCCGGCACTTACCATGTGGAGCGGAACTAGTACCCCAGAAACGGTGAATGGACTCAAAATACTGTTAAAAACATCAACCATATCGTGTGCACTGGGAGGGGTCGTTACATTGATTCCACAGGGGTAGTTTTTGTTGCTATTGAATGTTAAACCAGCAATTGGTGGGACATAGTCTGCCAGGCTTTGGAGTTATGGAATTATGAGGGGGGCCTTCTTATGATAAATGCACAACTTATAAAAGCGCTAAATTCGAAAAAGAACAACCTGTATACTGATTTTAGGGCAGAGGTTGTTGCTGTGGATTTAATTAAACAAGGCATTGATCCCCTGAAAATTTTTATAGTACCGAATGGAGTCATCGGAAAAAGTTCTGCTAAAGATGTGGAGGTGATACGTCTGCAGCGGTCTATTTACGCGTCGGATGACTATGTCTACTTGATTACAAACAGGGCTGGTATTTATGATACTTTGCCAGAGGGGTTGTTTCACGAACAGTATAGCTACAATCAACCCGATATAAAATCAAAAATAAAAAAGACTAGGGCGGAAGAGAAAAAAGCAAGACAGTTTTTTCTTCCATTTGAAATAATTGTCAATAGATATAAAACAAGTATAGCTTATACTGAGGATGTTGGGTTTTATGACAATTTGAATCCGATCATAAACCAATTTGCAGTTAACTGGCCCATCTTTAAACTATTAGATCAAAGACAATCTGTTTTATTTCTTTATACCATTCCCATTTTTCATCAAATACGTAACAACTTCGATTGTGTATCGAGTTTTTTATCCTTGCTTTTAGGAATTTCAATTACTGTCGTTTTAAAGAGTAAAACCGCATCACAAAGGGTATACCCAGAGCTGTCTTTAAGTGAGTCTAGATTGGGGGTATCATCTGTTTTGGGAGGAGTTTTATCCGAGACGATTTATACGATTCATGTTGGAATCGGGCCAACATCGGATGAGTATTTGGGCTCTTTCGTTGCCAAATCAAAAAATGATGTACTGCTAGATGAGCTTTTTCTTTGGCTATTTAATTGTCAAATTCCCATCGAGAAAGAGCTTGTTGCTATTAATAAATCGAAGCAAAGACCCTCCACTTATTATTTAGGTGTGAACACATTTTTTAACTAAGAAAACAGGTATGTACTATAAAATACCACTTGCTTTTGAGCATATATTTGACAGCAAAAGTTTGGTTTTATGCTCCTTAGGGGAGTCGATAGCACAGCAGATACAGCTGATCGTGGAAACACGCTATGGGGAGCATCAAGGGGATATGAGCTTCGGGTGTGAGATATGGAACTTTGACTTTGAGTTAATGATCAAAGCTGAAGATTATGAACAGCGACTCAAAAAATCGCTGTTGGAGACTATTATTAAGTATGAACCTCGGTTAACTGATATCGATTTGGAGGTTAAAATTACCGATGAAGAGGTGTATAATAGTGTGGTAGGATCTAGAGAAATGAAGAAACAGGCATCTATTATTGTTCATGCTACGGTACAAGAAACATCTCAGCCATTTTATTTTAAAACAATTTTTCATCTAAACCCAGTTATATCTGTATAAAACATGAAGTTGTTAAAAAAAAATCGATACGTGATAGCCCTGTGGCTATTGAAGAAATATAATTTATGAAGAACAACGATCTTTTGTTGCCAATTGTAGTACTAGTTGTGGCACTTATTGCCGCGATAGTGCTATTTTTTGTTGTAAAAAAAGATCAAGTAATTAGTCCGAAGAAGACAATCCTTGTCATCTTGTTGGGAGCTATTATCCTAGCCGTGCCATCTACCTTAATTTATGTTGGAGTGCCATATATACCTACTTTGTATATGATCTGTGCACTGTACAATTTGTTAATGGGTTGGGCGTATGTGGCTTATTATCCCAATATGCTTATTAGTCCAAATCAGGATCAGTGGTGGATGCAGATACTCATTTTACTCATTACTGCCTTGATTGGGGCGGCACTATTTATCATTATTTTTCATTATCTTTCAGATATAGATTATGATTTGATGGTTGGTTTACCCATTTCATTTGTCTTTGTTCCTCTTTTTTTTGCTCGTACGCTCAACGCTTTACTCTCCATACCTGTGGAGATATATAAAATATGGCACTATAGTGAGGGACAACAAACAAACTGGTTCGATGACCATTTCAATGTGATGTTTGTTTTTGAGATAGAATTATATAAAAATCAAAATGATTCAAATCTTACCAAAGTAAAAGCCAAGGCTCCCAAAACAATCATTTTTAAAGACTGGTTTCAACGCTTTTTGGATGATTTTAACAAAAAATACCCCAAAAGTCCTATTGAGTGTACCAGTTATGGCAATCAGCATTTTGGGTGGATTTTTTATGTTAAGCCCAGCTTTTGGCCCGTAAAACGTTACATAGACTTTGAAAAAACAATTTATGAGAATGAAATCGACGATAGAAGTGTGATTGTAGCTAAACGAGTAGTGGAAGATCGTTTTGTTCAGCCAGAGATTTACTTAACTCAGGAAGGGCCAGAAGAAAGTACACCTGTAGCAAAAAATCCCACTGACATAAAGCCAGAAGGCGAAGTAAAACCTAAAGAAGAGGCCTCAGAAGCTAATGGGGGGCCTTCTGTTGTAGAACAAAAAGGAGATCAGTATGCTCAAAGTATTAAAAGTCAAGGGGTAAATAGGGTAGAGCAAGCTGGTCAGAAGCTGTTTACAGATCATATGCCGAAAATTTAAAATTTAAATCGTACTGAAGATGATTTTACCAAAAAAATATTTGCCAATTAATTGGACAGGCAGTATGAAGTTTAGTGAAACTCATTTTATAGAAAATGAGCAAAGTATTTATGATGCCATTAGAGATGCCATTTCTATATCCATTAATACATACAATTATGGTGTTCTACAACCTTTTTTGGGGCAAAATGAATCGCTGGATATACAAATTGGTCAGCTGGGTTCTGATCAATTCGTTCAAGTGACAGTTAATGGGCTGAATGCAATTACTGCAGGTGGTATGCGAATTTTTATTAACCCTAAGAATGAAAATGATCGCGTCTCTTGTACACACTCTTTTGTAGCTGCAGATGACAATGTTGTAGATATTGGGCAAGTATTTGATGTCATATTGAGAGTGATTCCTGAAGAACGAGTAGCTGTTGGTGAGCCTGATCCAGAAGAAATGCCACCACGAATTCCCTATGTGAGGCCAAAATATCTGCTTAGTGTATTACCAACTAATCAAGGGAGCTCGGATGGTGCAGGTCATCTTGTTGTTGCTAGAATCATCCAACAACGAGATCAATTTTTGATAGATGAAAACTATATCCCCCCCTGTACAGCTATCGTTAGCCATCGCGCATTATTACAGGCTTACAGGAACTTTGGAGATATACTAAGTTCGTTACAAGCTGACGCTTTAAAAGTGATTGCCAAAATAAATATTCGGCATCAGAACCCTAGTTTATCTCGTACGATTGAAGCTTTATGCCGCGAATTGCTAAACTATATAGCTGACATTCAATTTGAATATCAAAATATGGTCAGACAGCAACCACCAATAATCATGATTGGTTATTTTTCTACACTAGCCAATAGGTTATTGGTTCTTATCAATTGTTTTAGCACGGTGGATAAGGAGGAGTTGCTCAACTATTTTTATCAGTGGATCGATGTTACTCCTGGTGGTTTTGGAAAAGTATTAACGAGGTGTGCAGGTATCATCTATCAGCACCAAAATATAAATGAAAGTATTGAACCTATTTATCAATTTTTAGACATGCTTGATACGATTTGGAAACGTTTGGGCACACTGGAATATATTGGGCAACGTAGAGATAATATTGTGATAGCTGCTGAGCAAACTCAAACAAGAAATGCTACAAATGGCAGACAAGCATGGAAAACGATCGATTAAGAATAAGGTAGAAGCAACAATATAGTAGGTTTATACATGTCATTTTTTGACATGTTTTTGGCGTTGTGGTACCTATAAAGGCTAGGATTATGAAACCATTAAATGCCCTCGAAATTAGTAGGCGGGTCTGGATTTTTGCTATCAATTTCACCTTTCTACTGCTAGTATGTATACTATGTGTATATACGTATTTCAGTATTGCAGAAGCAGAAGGTGTATTATTAGTCCGGCAAGCTAATAAATATGATCAGCTGGCTATAAGATATGAATCACTATCAGATCAGGTGGATTCTATATATATGCATATGCAATTGCTAAATAGTGATCGGGTGACCAATGGCTTAGAGCTCCAACGCCTGATTAGTAATGAAAAAGAAAATTTGAACAAAACCATGCTTGGTGGTGTGGGTGACACCTCTGTTAATTTTGTCGCTTACAGAAATTTGAGCAAAAGAATTAACAACATGTTGAATATAAAAGACTCTATTAGACTTGTAAGTATTGATGAGGAGGCACTACGTGCTGATTTAATTACATGTATTGACGATAATCAGCAGTTAAAAAAGAAGTTGAAAACACCAGCACCTGCCGATGAACTATTATCAGAATGAAATCGAACTTAAGTGCCAGAGAAATAAATATTTACTTTATCTACCTACTGCTCGTTCTTATATGTAGTGTATGGGGTATTTCTTTGCTGGTTTTTAGGAATTATAATACCAATGATGTAACTACGCGGTCCCTTGTTTACAGAAAGGCAGCACAGGAAAGAATCTTTTTAAAAAAACAGAAAGAGGCTTTGTCATTAATTGACACTGCGTATAAAGCCATTAAAATATTTAATCCAGCATTGAACGCTGTTTATGCGGATAACGATATTAAAAATCAACTTAGAAATATTAAGGCTTATTATGGCGATAATGAGGGTGCGGTGCGGTATAAAATATTTGCCCAAACGGCAGCCTTTTACATGATGCTGTTGGATGATAAAAAGATCTTGCAAAAAAAACAGAGCAACGTTATTTTGTTTAAGAATCAATTGCAGAAGTGCCAGATAGGGTTTAAGGAGAGTCAAAATAAGATGAATCTGAAGGCTGTTCTTCAACAAAGTGCTGATAAAAATACTCCTCAATGAAAATGGCAAGGCTGACTTTCATTATGATATTCATTGTGATTGTCACAGGATTTACGATAGGTGCGATACAGTCTACTTTTCCTAAGCGGATTGTTTTGGCACATATTAGTACCATTACCGTCCCTGTGAATAAGCCTTTCACTTTTACAGATAGTACGAAGATGGCACAATCTTGGCTCTGGCTTTTTGGTGATGGGAGTAAGTCAACTAGCAGGCATGGGTCGCATAGCTATAAAAAAGAAGGGCAGTATCTCATCAAACTCATCGTTGATGATCAATTAACTCAGATGATGGCAATTAATGTGTACGACGAACCTGTTATCCTTACACAAAATGATGCAATAACTATTGATGGGCCTCTTTCAGGTTTTCAAGGAGAATATCTTTTTTTTACTGCGAAAGGACATGATGCGCATTGGAGGTGGAATTTAGGTGAAACCCCTGGTGTAGATTCTCGTGAAGCAAAGGTGATGTACAAGTACAATCAGCCAGGTACCTATACAATTCGATTGATGTCTGAAAACAGTAAATACCCTTCTTTATTTGTTGTCAGGATATTGCCAACCTATAGAGATGTAGACTCTACTGATGTAGTTGGTGTGATTAATGCGGTAAATAATGACATCCGAGTCCACTTGCAGCGGATTGCTCATGGGAAAGATTTTAATGACAACTATTACTATTTGGTGAATAAGTACCTGTGTAAAGATGAACACGTTCCTGTAAGTATTGATGGAAGAAAAATAAATGATTTTTTTTCCTACTGTATGGGCTTAAGGTTAGATAACGGAACAGCTATTGGGTACGTAACGAGTGAACAAAAAACGGTAGATACAGCTACATGTGTTGTGCATATTCATGTAAAACAACATTAATCATTGCGATATGAAAGCAATAACCTATTGTATTGTTTTATTACTATTTAACGTATGGATGGCACAGGCTCAGCAGATTCCTAGTTTGCCTACTGTTCCCACTTTGCCTACTGCTCCAAGTTTACCTGGTGCAGGTTCGTTGCCTCAGCCTGCTCCTCGTGGATCTTCTGTGAAAAATAAGCCAGCTGAAAATGAGTACCCGAATGTAATTCCAACAGGTAAAGAAAAACCAGATAAGGAACCATGGGTCGTATATAGCGATCGCGATAATAATACAACGTATGTGCAGCCAGGAGGAGTCAGCAAAATGAAAACGATGGGCTTCATGGAAAGCTTTTATGTGATTAATGAACATGATGGCTTCTTACAATTGGTAAAATACGATCCGAGTATTATTGGTGGGAAAATATTTCCTAGGCGTATAGGGGATGTTAAAAAAGCAAGTTATTATGGCTGGGCTGAAAAGAGCAAGTTTTTGCTTGGCAAGAGAGCTTTTGTTGATTCATTGACACTATACTCCCAAAAGTATCTCTCTGTTTTAAAATCACCACAGAGTATGTTGCAATGCGCCGAATTGTTTCACAACGATAGTATCAAAGTACTATCGAACCCCAATCAGGGAGCCAAGGTAAGGGGCTATTTAGCTTTTCATCAGTACATCTATGTTTATAAGTGTTCTGCCGACAAGCGATTTTATTTGATTGGAATAAATGCCCAATTTACTCCAGATGGTGTTGGTTTGGATATATTAGGCTGGGTATCTACGCTAGTAGTGCAAGAGTGGGGATCTCGTCTTTATTTTAGTCCTCAGGATAGTTCTGGAAAAAATGCATCCTTTTATACGATGGAAAATGCGCGTGTAAGAGATAAAATGGATTACCCAGTTGGTTTAGTTTGGGAGGACACGTGGTCGGCAGAGCGGGTGGCTCCTTGGTGCGCTCAATTGCCTGTAAAAGGTAAAGTACAGCAAAACCAGAATGCATATATTAAAACAGAGCTACCCATCACCTTGTACGACAAAAGTAAACGAAATGCTTTTGGAGTGGATGGGAATACCATTACTTATGTTGATTTTAAAAACATATTGAACCATGCGAAGGTATACAATGTCGTGTTTGTGATAGAGGGCAATAGCCGAATGGGTAGTTTTTTTCCCTATTTGTCAAACATCTTGCAAAGCACACAAAGCAGTTTTAATCAAATATATCCAGGTGCGCGAGTGAGTTATGGGGTTGTTACATACACCAATATGGAGGTGCAAAACTGTAAAACAAATCAAAGAGTGACTGATGCATTGCCATTAACAACAAATTATGATGAGATTGCTGCCTATTTGCGATCTATGTTAAGCCGTTCATCCTTTTGTAATACACGCGATAATGGTGTCTCCGCTATGTATCCCGGTTTGCTTCAAGCAACTAGGTTGTTGAAAAAGCATGAGGACGAAAATAATATTATTGTACTTATTGGAAGTGTAGGTAATGAGAATGAAGATGCTTCAGCACTCATAGCCCAAATAAGTAGTGTAAATGCCCGATTGTTATCTTTTCAAGCCAGAAATATAAATTTTATTTCTGCGAATAACTTTGTACTACAAAGTCAAAATATCATTATTGAGTCGGCAAAGAACTTGAGCTATACGAAAAGGAAAAAGTTGGTATCGGCACAGGATATAAAAGAGCAATTGATATTAAGGGGGGGAGGAGCAGTTAAAAATATGTTTTTTTTAAACTATCCTACAGAGAGTATGGTGCAAGGGGGGGTTATGTTTCCCGAAAAAGGAAAAAATATGGCTGTGCGATTTTTACAAGTAGGTTTAGATAGTTTGATTAAGCAAATTTCGGTAGACAATAATCATATCATCAGTAAATTGTCTGGTGAGATTTTAAATGTAAATTTTCAAAATGAATCATT
>CAIOLR010000164.1 GCA_903859135.1 uncultured bacterium
AGGCTGGGCTCGAACCAGCGACCCTCTGATTAACAGTCAGATGCTCTAACCAGCTGAGCTACTCAGGAATGTTATCTAGTTTGGTAATGAATGCGATCTTTCAGGTAAAGATTCAAAATATTAAAAAAAAGCCTCCCTATAATGGGGAAGCTTTTGCTCCTGAGGCTGGGCTCGAACCAGCGACCCTCTGATTAACAGTCAGATGCTCTAACCGGCTGAGCTACTCAGGAATGTTGCCCAGTTTGGGAATGCAATGATCGGAATAATTAATTATTAATGCAATATTTGCGACAAATTTTTTAAAAATATTTTATGAGCTTAGTTATCACAGGATCCGTAGCATTTGATGCTATCGAGACGCCATTTGGCAAAACAGACAAAATTGTTGGCGGAGCTGCTACATATGCAAGTTTGGCAGCATCCTACTTTTATGATCAAGTTAAAGTTGTTTCCGTTGTTGGCGACGATTTCCCTGAGGAAGACATCCAGAACTTTGAGGAGCATGGTATTGATGTCGAAGGAATACAAATTAAATCTGGTGAGAAATCTTTCTTTTGGGCAGGGAAGTATCATAATGACATGAACAGTCGCGACACATTAACGACCGACCTGAATGTATTAGCTGATTTTGATCCTGTTATTCCCAGCTCTTACCAGGATTGCGAATTTCTACTACTAGGGAATCTAACACCAGAAGTACAACAAATGACCATTAAAAGGCTTAAAAAACGCCCGAAACTCATCGTCATGGATACCATGAACTTTTGGATGGATATCGCAATGGATAGTTTATTGGAAACCATCAAAATGGTCGACGTCATCACCATCAACGATGCCGAAGCCCGACAGCTATCAGGTGAGTATTCTTTGGTGAAAGCTGCCCGTAAAATTCTTCAAATGGGCCCTTCCTATGTAATCATTAAAAAAGGCGAACACGGGGCTCTATTATTTCACGATAAACACATATTTTCGGCCCCAGGCCTCCCACTGGCAGAAGTTTTTGATCCAACGGGTGCTGGTGATACGTTTGCAGGAGGATTTATCGGCTACTTGGCTAAAGTTGACACAATCAACTTTAATAACATGAAAAATGCGATTATCTACGGATCTGTTCTGGCCTCATTTTGTGTAGAACAATTTGGAACGGAAAAAATAAAAAATCTGACCGATTTTGATATTGCAGAGCGCGTACAAGAATTTGTAAAGCTGAGTAGTTTCGTTATATAAAAAAGCGAGGGCGGAAAATTTCTCCCCTCGCTTTTTTTATATCAAACTCTCCGTAGAATTTTTCTACGAATTAACGAATGGGAGGAGTCTCTGACTCCTCCTTAAATAATCATTTATTTAGACAGCATATTTTTAGCCCCTGCACAATATTCTTTAATATCACCAATGATTTTTTTTGCTAAATTTTCAGCGACGGTCTCCGAACTTCCTTCTGCATAAATACGAACAATTGGTTCTGTATTCGACTTTCTTAAGTGTACCCAGTCATTCTCAAATTCGATTTTCAATCCATCAATGGTATTGTGAGGTTGTTTCTTATATCGTTTTTTAACGTCGACTAGCAATGCATTAATATTCATCTCTGGCGTCAGAATTACTTTATTTTTGGAGATAAAATAAGATGGATAGGTGCCTCGTAATACTGAAATAGATTGACCTGATTTAGCCAAATGAGTCAAAAACAATGCAATTCCTACCAGTGCATCCCGTCCATAATGTAATTCTGGATAAATAACACCTCCATTGCCTTCACCTCCTATAACTGCTTCTGTTTCCTTCATTTTATGAACCACGTTCACCTCACCCACTGCAGAAGCATTATAAGCACCACCTAAACGCGCTGTTACATCTTGTAAAGCGCGCGTAGATGAAAGGTTAGATACGGTATTTCCAGGAGTATGGGCCAAGACATAATCGGCCACGGCTACCAGTGTATATTCTTCACCAAACATTGCTCCATCCTCACAGACAAAACACAAACGATCCACATCTGGATCAACGGCGATACCCAAATCTGCTTTTTTTGAAACAACCAAGTTAGATAATGCGGTCAAATTTTCAGGTAAAGGCTCTGGATTATGTAGAAACTGCCCATCTGGTTCACAATACAATTCATGAACTGTTTTAACACCGAGTGCTTTCAATAGTGCTGGTACAAAAATCCCCCCCGAAGAGTTAACACAATCAATCGCTATTTTAAAATTTGCCTTTCTAATGGCTCCTACATCTACCAAAGGAAGAGCTAGTATTTTATCAATATGCTTACGTAGATACGAATCATCATACTTAATTTTTCCAAGACTATCTACATTTGCATACTCAACATCACCTTGTTCAGCCATTTTTAAAAGTACTTTTCCGTCTGCATCCGAAATAAACTCTCCTTGTTGATTGAGCAATTTCAACGCATTCCATTGTTTCGGATTATGACTTGCTGTTAACACAATACCTCCTCCAGCTTTTTCATCCACTACAGCTAACTCTACCGTTGGCGTAGTAGAAAGGCCTAAATCAACGACATCTACTCCTATGCTTTGCAAGGTTCCGACGACTAAGTTGCGTAGCATCTCCCCAGACACTCGGGCATCACGGCCAATCACTATTTTATAAACACCCGTATTGTCCACAACCCACTTTCCAAAGGCAGTAGTGAACTTAATAATGTCAGACGGGGTTAGTGCATCACCACTCTTCCCCCCTATCGTACCTCTTATTCCTGAAATTGATTTAATTAATGACACTTCCTTTATGATTTTATTTCGATCCAAAGGTAATTATTCAATCTTAACCATCAAGGCGTTTATAACGGGTGTATAACAAGTATGCCGACCATGGCAAAAGATTTTCGCCCGCCCCATAAAAATGTAAATGCATATATTTGCATCCCTTAATTGGACTCTATGCCCCACAAAAAATGGTTTGAAAACTGGTTTGACTCACCATACTATCATATTCTATACCAAAACAGAAATGATGATGAAGCCAAATTTTTTATTGATAATCTCTGTGCCTACTTGAAGCCTTCGTTGAATGACACGCTTTTGGATGTCGCTTGCGGCAGAGGCAGACATGCCATTTATTTAAATAAAAAAGGGTATGATGTGACTGGAATAGACCTTTCGTCATCCAGCATCGCATTTGCACAACAGTTTAAAAACAAGAGACTCCATTTTCAGGTGCATGATATGCGTCATATTTTTCAAGCAAACTCCTTTGATATCGCGCTCAATCTATTTACCAGCTTCGGCTATTTTGAAACCATTAAAGAACATATCAGCGCACTGCAGGCACTACAAAAATCTTTGAAAGAAAATGGACTTCTGGTAATCGATTATTTCAATACCGACAAAATCATAGGTCATCTTAGTCACCAAGAGGTGAAACACGTTGACGGAATAGATTTCTATATCAACAAGCAGATACGTGATGAAAAAATAATAAAACGTATCAGCTTCGAGCATCGAGACACCAAACATATTTTTGAGGAAGAAGTGAAGGCATTCACCTATTCCGATTTTGAAAATTTATTTACTCAAAGTGGTTTTACAGTCATCAAACACTTTGGCGACTATTCTCTAAATGATTTTGACACCACTCATTCAGACCGTTTAATTTTTATCTGTCAGAAGACCCATGTTTAATCAACTAATTCAATTCGATCAGTATTTATTTTCTGTGATCAATCAAGGTATTAGCAATTCATTTTTCGACTGGTTGATGCCTCTTCTACGCGAACGCCTCACATGGGTGCCTTTGTATCTTTTTTTGGCGTTTTTTTTGATCAAAAAACATGGCAAATATGGTGTTGTGATGCTACTTTTTTTTGTACTCACCTTTGGCATAGCCGATTTTTTCTCCGCTTCTGTTATTAAGCCCTTGGTTGAGCGATTAAGACCCTGTAATGATCCTATAATCAAACTAAACGTACGCAGTTTGGTTCCTTGTGGGAGCGGTTATAGCTTTCCTTCGACGCATGCAGCCAACCACTTTGCAATGGGTATATTTTTAATTACAGTATTTTACAAAAAGTGGAAATGGATCATGCCACTAGCTCTTTTATGGGCAATTTCTATCAGTTTTGCCCAAATATACGTAGGCCTACACTACCCCATTGATGTTACTTTCGGAGCACTTATTGGAGGAATTATCGGCTACGCAACAGGAACTATTTTAAAAAAAATCATAGCCATCAGACCATCATGAACCACCGCTCACAAACCCTGATAAATAATTAGCTCATGATCGTTTCATGGCCATTGAAAAACAAACTATATACATAAAAAATGGAAAACTGGAAACTAGCCCTTTTATTTTTTAGTGCTTTTTTAGGAGGAACATGCATTTTTTTATTTAAGAAGGATAACACCAATCGATTAAAACTGATCCTCTCGTTAAGTGGGGCGTATCTATTTTCGATCACGGTATTGCATCTCATGCCCGAAGTTTACCTTTCTGGAAACCATAATATCGGATTGTTCATATTGGGGGGATTCTTGCTCCAGATTGTCATGGAACAATTTTCGGAGGGTATTGAGCATGGTCATATTCATCTACATCAACATCATCACGCTTTCCCTTTTGGCATCATGATTAGCCTATGTTTGCATGCTTTTTTAGAAGGGATGCCATTAGCGCACGGAAAACATAATGAACTTGTTTTTGGTATTGCCCTACACCATGTACCTGCTGCTTTTGCTCTTGGAAGCGTTCTTTTACAAAAGAAAATAAGCAAAAATGCGATCGTTCTTTTTCTTGCCATTTTCGCCATCATGTGTCCATTGGGCTATTGGATCAGTTATGTCATTGGACATAGCAATATTGCCGAAATCAGCAATTATTTTGATAGTATGATGGGCATTGTGATTGGCATTTTCTTACACATTTCTACGACCATTCTCTTCGAATCCAGCGTTGATCATAAATTTAATATCAAAAAATTAATCGCCGTTTGTTTGGGTGTTGCCATTGCTTTGGTTGGATTTCTATTGGAGGCTTAAATCAAGTACTTTAACACACATTAACATGTGTTAACATTTTTTTAACACTATTCTTATATACCTTTGAGTATATGAAGAAGGTAACACTACCATGTCATGAAGCGCTGTGGACAGCACTTGTGGCAGTTGATCTAAGCAACCAAAGAGCAAAAAGCTTTTCTGAACTATTATCAGATTCACGAAAAGAATTTAAATCAACACGCAAGCACTCTTCTCCTCAAAACAGCAGCAGACTTCCCTTCAGTCATGAGGAAAGGACAACCTCTTTCGCCCCCTTCACTAACCAAGTGCGATATAGCAAACCAGTCATGCTCACCTATCAGGGAGTGAACGCAATTCAGAATATTTACGAAGGAGCAACAGAAGCCACTACAGCTATTGCAGCTATTGCTCAACTTGGTCTTGTTGGTGCAGCCTGCAATACCCTAGAAAATGCCGTTACCGCGATTGGACACAATCCTATTGGACAAATTAAAACCGTGCTATATGGCCTTGCTAAAACAACCTATTATGCTCAAAAAGCCATGACATTTTACGATCTAACACCAGCTAATGGAGAATTTGACCCAGATTATTGCACCTGCTCTCCTAAAATAGGTTTAATTGATCCTTGTCAGCAAATCGCTAAAACCATTCTTAAAATGAAAGAGGGCAATGTAGTAGGAAGTGCCATGAACGTTGCAACTCTAGGTCTTAAAAGTTTGGCACATCCACTATATAAACTATTGGCCCCTAAGCCAAGTGCTCCATCCGAAAGATTTTTATCGAACAAAAAAGACATGGCTCACCATTTATGGAAAGCTGCACAATCCTTTGGTAAATATACAGGGCCCAAAGAATACGACGCAGAGAATGCACTACTGGGGATTATCCCAGGCATAACTGTACATCCACAGGGTCGTGGTTGCCCCAAGGCAATTTCAACAATTGCAGCATTGTTTCGTGAGTTCCATGCAGGGTCTAATTACCTACAAACATTGTCTGCTATTAGTGCCACGGATGGTGCCTATATTATTGAAAATCGTATATAGATATTATCTATCTGACTAAAAAAGTCCACTTCACTATTTACATACCCCAAATGAGACACCGAAATAAAGTAAGCTAAAACGAATAACTACCTTTGCCCACATGCTATTTGAGGATACCTATCAAACGATCGAAAAACCATCCGAAGGTATTTTCCGTGATCGTGGAAGTAAATTTATGGGGTATGCATACCCCATAAATACGGAGGACGAGGTCAAAGAAATACTCAGTAAGATCAAGTCAGAGCATCCGAAGGCAAGACATTATTGCTGGGCATTGCGCCTCAGTCTGGACACTTCAGTGTTTCGATTAAACGACGATGGCGAGCCCACTGGCTCAGCAGGCCGACCTATTTTAAACACCCTACTTTCATCCGAATTAACGAATATATTGGTCGTGGTTGTTCGTTATTTTGGAGGCACATTATTAGGTATTCCAGGGCTGATCAATGCCTATAAATCGGCCACCTTAGCAGCATTGGCTTCAGCTAACATCATTCCCAAAACAGTGAATGATGTTTATTTTCTTGAGTTTGATTATTTGCAAATGAATGATGTGATGAAAATTGTAAAAAATGAACATCTCTCCATCAGCAAACAAACGTTTGAAACGAACTGTTCTTTAGAAATTGG
>CAIOLR010000165.1 GCA_903859135.1 uncultured bacterium
AAAATTAAATCACTTTGCACTCAAAGCCAAAATTTATCTCGCCGCTAATAAAGCTGCTTGGGAAGAAGTACAAAAAATAAATTTTCAACCTACTGCGTAACATCAGTTAATTAGTTGAATATTCCTTTTCGGCAATTAAACTTAAATAATCATGGAAAGTAAAAGACAGCAAAAATTTGCAGGAGTCATTCAAAAAGATTTGGCCGAAATATTTCAGCGTGAGGGAATGAACTTTTTACCCAATGTTTTGGTAACAATTACCAAGGTACGAGTAACCTCCGATCTGGCGTTGGCTCGTGTATATCTTAGTTTTTTTAATAGTAACAATACCATATTGGCACTCAATACGGTGAAAGTTCACTCCAGTGAGATTCGTTATAAGCTAGGAAGCAGGATTAAAGATCAGGCAAGAATGGTTCCACAATTGGAGTTTTTTATCGATGATACGAGTGATTATGTGGAACATTTAGATAAAATTTTTGACAAAATAAGTAAGGATATCCATCCAAAAGATTAGTACGTACGAGTAATGAGACACCCGAGAGAACCTCTTAATTTTTATACACATGCCATCCCTGCTTTAATAGCTATACCGGCTGCAGCTATTTTATTTTTACGCTCAAGCACACACATCCAATTTACGGCGGCCGTGATGTATGGGATATGCACTGTTGTTCTATTTAGCATCAGTGCTGTCTACCACGGTTATCCAAAAACACCAAAAGAAATTCGGTTCTGGCAGAAAATGGATCATTGCTGTATTTATCTAATGATAGCAGGCTCCTATACCCCTACTACACTTTTGGTATTTGATGGAGGGATACGCTGGGCTTTATTTGGAACAATATGGACCATTGCCCTGATTGGTTGTTCGTTAAAAATGGCTGGCCGATTGCAGCATAAAGGTATCTCTTTGACAATTTACATCGCAATGGGCGCACTCATTGTTCCCTTAATGAATCAAGTAGAAGAGAGGCTTTCTTTTTCGGCAGTGATATGGATGGTTGTTGGAGGGTTGTTTTATATCGCTGGTACCGTGTTTTATTACAAAGACAAAGAGCTAAACAACTATTTTCACACACACGAGATATGGCATCTTTTTGTCATAGCCGGTGCAGCCTCACACTATTTGTATAACTACAATTACCTGTTTACGTCGGTGTGAAATTTATTTTACGACCAGACAGAAGGGGTATACATCTGTATGAAGTGGCTGCCAAAAATCCCAACTGAAATTACGTAATTTGGCGGGTCTATGAATCCATACAAACAGAAACGTCGTTGGAAACTTATATTGTTCTTTTTTGCAATGGTCATTACTGGGGGATCACTTTGGTACACGCATTATTTAGTTAAAAATATATCGAAGGCTGAGCATACTCGGGCTGAGGTTTGGGCAAAAAGTACAAGCAATATCGCAGCCATGGCCGATCTCAATGATGAGTACGTGACCTTTATTTATGGGATTCGGGATAGTTTGGCCGTTCCTGCTATTGTAGCTGACCATGCTGGTAATATTATTTATTACCGGGGGTTGGACTCTACCAAAACTAACTTTCGCTTGGAGGAGAGCAAGAAAAAGACGTTCGATCCAAAGTATTTTAGGGATCAGTTGCGCGAAATGAAAATGCAGCATCAGCCCATTGTATTGGAAGGAAAAAAAAAGTGGTATGTCTACTATAAGGATTCGTTATTGTTGACTCAGTTGCGTATTTTTCCATACGTGCAATTGACTGTGACGGCTATTTTTTTGATTATAGCCTATTCTGTATTTAATTCCTCGAGGCGTTCTGAGCAAAATCAAGTTTGGGTGGGTATGGCAAAAGAAACAGCACATCAATTAGGCACGCCGATATCATCCTTGATGGCCTGGGTCGAGTTACTTAAATCTAAATTTAATGCTGAAAAAGAGCCCCTTATTTTGGAGATGGAGAATGATATCAAACGTCTTGAAATGGTGGCTGATCGATTTTCTAAAATAGGGTCTGAGCCTGTCTTGAAAAGTCATTTGGTTTATGATGTAGTAATAGAGTTTGTGAATTATTTCAAGGTGAGAGTTAGTGATAAGATCAAGTTTGTAGTTTCTGGTGACGCTCGAGTAGAGGCATTAATCAATGTGCCGCTGTTTGATTGGGTATTAGAAAATTTATTGAAAAATGCAGTCAATGCAATTGAGGGACATGGTAAAATAGATATCTATATTGCCGATAATCCTGCTAAAAAACAGGTTTTTCTGGACGTTGTTGATACTGGAAAAGGAATCCCGAGGTCAAAGTTTGATATGGTATTTCAGCCAGGTTATACCACGCGGAAACGTGGTTGGGGGCTCGGTTTATCGTTAACTAAACGCATTGTCGAAAACTATCACAAGGGGCATATTTCGGTTAAAGATTCGGAGTTGGGTAAAGGCACCATATTTAGGATCATTCTCACAAGTAATCAAAAACTGGAAGAAGACATCGTCTCATAGAAGATAGAATCAACTTTAGCCCAATAAAATATAATAAATGTATATTTGCCCCCTGATTAAATTGATCATTAACACACAATGAGAGAAATACAGTTCAGAGAAGCACTTCGGGAAGCATTGAGCGAAGAGATGCGTAAAGACGAAAAACTATTTTTGATGGGCGAAGAGGTTGCCGAATATAACGGTGCTTACAAAGTCAGTCAGGGGATGCTTGACGAATTTGGGGCTAAGCGGGTTATTGATTCGCCGATAGCCGAGTTAGGCTTTGCGGGTATCGGTGTGGGTGCTGCGATGAACGGCCTGAAACCAATTATCGAGTTCATGACTTTTAATTTCTCTCTTGTTGCAATTGATCAGGTGGTGAATGCTGCAGCCAAGATGCTCTCGATGAGTGGCGGGCAGTTCTCCGTTCCTATTGTATTTCGTGGACCAACAGGTAATGCTGGCCAGTTGGGCGCGCAGCACTCCCAAAATTTTGAAAATTGGTATGCAAACTGTCCTGGTCTTAAGGTAGTTGTTCCATCCACTCCCTATGAGGCGAAAGGTCTGTTAAAACAATCTATCATCGATCCAGATCCAGTTATTTTTATGGAATCGGAGGTGATGTATGGCGATAAAGGTGCAGTGCCTGAAGAGGAGTACTACATACCGCTGGGAAAGGCCAATGTGGTAAAAGAAGGTACGGATGTTACGATTGTAACGTTTGGTAAAATGCTTTCTCGTGTAGTGCTGCCCGCTGTTGAAGAACTAACAAAAGAGGGTATCCATGCAGAGGTGATTGATTTGCGTACTGTTCGACCTATTGACTATGCAACCGTTATTAATTCGGTCAAAAAAACCAATCGGATGGTGTTTGTGGAAGAAGCTTGGCCTCTGGGCTCAATTGCAACGGAAGTAACGTTCAAAGTACAAAAAGATGCTTTTGACTTTTTAGACGCTCCGATCCTACGAGTAACGTGCGCAGACGTGCCCCTGCCCTACGCACCTACACTTATTAAAGAAGCTTTGCCAAATGCAGATCAGGTTATAAAAGCAGTTAAAGCAGTACTGTATTTAGGTAAATAAGACCAAAATACATATAGGGGGAGAAAATTTCTGCCCTTGGGCGATTTGCCCGACTGATATTAATTTAAGCTGATTTGCCGCTTGATGCTCTCTTCCAGTGAAATGAATGTTTATGTGCGCTGAATACCGTCAATTGCTTGTATATAATCAAGTAACACCTGGCGTAGATGTTTCGTATATCAACAATAATTTTAGCAAATATGCTATAGGTTCTAGTACAATAGTGTAATTCAACTATCTATTTCACTTGGTCTAGCCGTTTAGATAGCATCTTTGTACCGTGATCCCTTTCCTAAAAAAAATCCTAAAAAAGTACAAACATCGTAGTCTATCTTTTGAGGATTAATGGTAAGGAATGAGCCTGCGATCACTCCGTGATCCTGCATTTTTTTCATCCGTATATGGATGGTACCTCAGAAACAACCAAGCGATTGGCTATTTCGGTATAGGGTATAGTTGCACCTTTCATCAGAATACGAAGTATCTGGATATCTAGATTGTCAAATTCAAAATTTTGACCGATACTGTTCATGTTTTTTTGCAAATTTTATATTTTTCACATGCTGGATTCAAGTTACAAAGTTGCATTTGTGACTTGAATCCAGCATGTGAAAAATATCGATTAATTTACATTTGTATTAATCATTTGAATATGATTTAAATAAATACTGTAGGGTGGTGAAATTTGGCAGACACACCTCCTTGTCCCAGTGGCGAAGGTTTTCGAAAAACTTGGAAACAAGAAATAACCACTTCGTGAAGATTCGATTTTTTCCCCTAAAGCATATTCATTCAGGTTTAAATGGTGGAAGGTTGGTTCAGTTGCTGCAGTTGACTATCTAAAATGGCTAAGCCCTCTTTGAAAGAGTGGGGTCTATATCCGAGGTTATTCATGCTTTTGTCTAAAACAAAGCCCGTGCGCTTTGGCCGTTTGGCTGTCTGTGCGAGGCCATTTGAAGAAATAGGGAGAATAAGAGACTTATCTAAATGCCAAAAGTCGGCAACCTCCTCTACTAGCTCGGATATACTCATCATATCTTTTCCAGATGCATTGTATATTCCCTGGGCGTGGTGTTTGATCGCTAATAAACAACATGCCGCAAGGTCTTCTGCTAGGGTAGGCATTCTCCATTGATCGTTAACCACTTGTATGGTGTCACCTTTTTCTAGGGCATTTTTGGCCCAGAGTACAATATTTTTTCGACTTATATCTTTTACAATGCCATAAATAATAATGGTGCGTAGTACTACCCAGTGGCAGGATGAGGCTACTAACAGATTTTCAGCTTCCAGCTTGGTCTGGCCGTAAAAATTCAATGGGTTAGGTTTATCTAGCTCGGTGTAAGGACCACTTTCGCCGTCAAAGATAAAATCAGTAGAAATATGGACCAGTTGACAATGAATTTCTTGGCAAACCTCGGCCAGATTTTTAACAGCATCCACATTCAGGGTTCGGCATGCTAGCTGGTCCGTTTCGCAAGAATCCACATTCGTCATGGCTGCGGTGTGTATAACCGCAGTGGGGCGATATTTTTTTAGGACCTGTTTTACACTTTCTGCATCACAAATATCTAAATCAATATAAGTATAACCTTTTTGGATGGGATGTTTGTTGTTCCCCCTAGAAGTTGCAATTAGATAAAAATTTGATTGAGATAAAATTGAATCAGTCAGCTTTTGTCCCACTAAACCATTGCTACCAGTGACTAAAATTTTCTTCATACCTCAAAGAAGCAGATTTTAATTGGATGAAGCAATTTTAATTAATTAGTCGGTCCTCAAAAAGTGATTTTTAATTTTTGGGGATAAAAAAAAGTGCAGGCAGAAAAGAATAAGTCTTGAAAAAAATGGAATAAAAAGGCCATCTTCCTTTTGAAGATGTTCATTATTCGCTTAAAATTCATTGC
>CAIOLR010000166.1 GCA_903859135.1 uncultured bacterium
CTGTCGCTCCATTAATGAACGACAATGGATTTGAACCTTGACCCCACCCACCATTCATGACCTGGCCTTCGCCATTCGTCTTGAATCCAGCTCCAGATTTACCATTACCATTAGCTGGCCCAGACCCACCAGTACCATCTTGACCTCCACCACTTCCTGTATTACCTGCACCTCCACTTGTAGAAGTCGATGCATCTTTACCATTACCACCAGTATCACCTGCACCACCGCCTCCACCTGCAACAATCAAAGGAGTATTATTTGCATTTGCAACAACAAAAGTTCCACCGCCACCACCTGCCGTATATCTAAAACTATCCCCAGATTGTCCGATAGTTATTAATAATTTGGCGTCTTTTTGCAATTGGAAGGTTCCAGATATACTCGCACCAAACCCACCTTTGTAACTACCTGTATCACCACCTGAACCTCCAACACAATTGATCCAATACGTTGCCGTGGTGGGGACGGTCCACAATTGAAAGCCTTGTTTCTGAACATCAAAGTATAATTTATTCGAAATCCATGTAAATTCAGAATACTCATTATAGCATTGCACCAAGGTTGGTCCATTTTGTCCACTGGCACCACAAGTTGTAAATTTCATCCGCGTAAACCTATACAAATTCGCGGCTTTCTCGGCAGCTATGGCAGCTGCTTTGGCTGCGGCAGCCATTTCAGCAGATTTCTGTTGTGCGGCAAGCATTGCCAGTTGACGCTCGGCAGCCAATTGTGACGATTTCTGGGCAGCTAATTGATCCGCATATTGTTGAGCTTGAGCTTGTTCGAAAGCTTTTTGTTCTGCAATTTGTGCCAAGGCTTGTGCTTGAGCTTTATCTGCAGCTTGTTGAGCTTTCATCAATGCAGCATCTTGTGCCGATTTTTGCATTTCCATTTTGGATGCCAATGCTGCGATTTGTTGTGCCGCAATTTGAGCTTGTTTTTGTGCTGCTTCGGCAGCTTCTTTATCTTTGCGATCAGCAGCTTCTTGTGCAACTTTTTGTGCCGCAACAGCAGCAGCATTTTGAGCAGCCATCTGTGCAGACAATTGATTTATTTGTTGAGCCGCTAAATCTGCCTTTTCTTGTGCAGCCTTTTGTGCCGCAATGTTATCGGCTTGTTTCCTCTCAGATTCAGCTTGTCTTTGCTTATGTGCCAATTCTCGAGCCGATTTTTGCACCGCTCGCTCTGCCATACGTTTCTCACGTTCAGCCTTGGCTTCTGCTTCCTTCGCGGCAGCAGCCACAGCGGCATTTTTTTCTGCAAGATCTTGGGCTACGAGCCTTCCTGATAATATAGACATTTGATCTTCCATTTTTTTTTCTACTAGTAACTGCTTATCAACAAGTTTGTTAACATATTCAGCTTTATCATATACCTCTTGGGTTGTTTTTTCAATCTTTGATTGAGCACTTTCCAAATGTTTCGGATAATCTAACAATTGACCAAAATTCTTGTCATCAATACAAGTTTGACCCATACACAATTTACCATTGACATGTGTTACTCTGTTTGTATCAATAGTAATAACATCATCGAATTTTCCATCATTTTTGGCCAAAGAAAAACTTATTGTCGCAGGTTTATATCCCGATGCAGCATACAATTTCAATTGTCCATTTTGAAATTGCCCGATACCATATCTATCGCCATCTCCCCCATATGTTTTTTCGATGAAAGCTCCCGGGTCGCGTTTCAAAACATTCAACGAACCTTCGATGACGTGAAGATTTTTTAAATTTTCGGACAAGACATAATTTTGCATCATTTTGTTCTCGAGAGTTTTTATCTTTGTATTATAATCATTTTCTAAAAGTTCGTTCTCATTGATTAAATATTTGTTTTCTTCTTCGCGAGCCTTCGTAATGGAACCAGTCAACTCTTTAAATTTAGAATCTTGTTTATGTTCGAGTTCGGACATTTTCATGTTATAACTATTTTCTTGCTCGATGGCTTTCTTTTTAATTTGTTCTTCCATGCCATGAATTTCACGTTTTACTTTATATTTCAAATGTCCTGTATATAGAGTCGTAAAAACGATAACGCCCAACAAAACAATGAGGGATATTGTAATGATAATAAAATACAAGGATGTATCTTCCATATTTATATGTATTCACATAAATAAATAGGGTTGGCAAAACTGGTAAAATATTCCAAATATATTAACGGTGCAACCGAATAACCATTTGGAATATTTTACCAACCCTATAAATAAAATTATAAAATCACAATCCGAATGTCACGTTTTTCATTATACTTGACAAAACTCGGAGGAAATAACTTGGCTAGGCCAAGTGGCATATAGATACTCAGGAGAATATTCTTATCCAATAATTGAGAAACAAACGTCCGGTATAGTTTAAATATCGCGATATTAGAATTGTCATAAATATGTTTCTCACGTCCTTTGGTAAATATCAATGTCATGTTCTTTATAGACATTTTATAAGTAAGTCTTTTAACTCGAGATCCTCCTCTTAATTCAGACAATCTTGGTCTTTTATTTTGAGATATCTCAAAAATAAATCGAGTGATATCTTTTTCACTTTCATCACTTTCACCAGGAATTGTTTTTTTATATTCCAGTTTGTGCAATAATTTAATATTTTGATTTAATGCAATTTTGTTATAACAACAACATGATGCCTTATTTTCTTTAACGCAATATATAGTAAACTTACAAGAGTTTGTCATTTCGCTTGTCATTGTATTTATAGCCGCTGTCATTAACAAGTTGCAGATACCTTTTCCTTTAAAGCTATCAACAACACAAACTTCGTGTATTTCGTATTGCATATTAGACAACCATTCACATTGTTGCTCTTCACATGGAGCATACCCAGGATCATTCTCCAAAATACAAGAACCTACTAGTGTTCCTGTATTAAAAGTACTTATATCTATTTCTTTACCAAATGTGAATTTAGTGTTTGGAGTATTTACTGCATCAGTATTAACTACAAGCAATATCAATATCCATCCATCGTTGATTCGACATGATAATTCACGAGTTGCACATTTTAATTCCGTTTTTCTTTTTTTTTCTGCTTTCATGATTTCTACCAGTTCTTTGGTATTTTCAGAAGCATCAGAATTAGCACTAGAAATAGAGTTACAA
>CAIOLR010000167.1 GCA_903859135.1 uncultured bacterium
AGACTGCAAACAATCCATGGTTACAAGAATTACCAGATCCAGTAACAAAAGTAACATGGGATAATTTTGTAGCCATTGGGCCCAAATACGCCGAAAAATTAGGAATTAAAGAATTCGACTTGGTCGAAGTTAAATCAGGTAGATATCAGGTTATACTTCCTGCTTTATTGCAACCTGGCCAGGCTGGTGGAACAATTTCTATTGCCTTGGGTTATGGTCGTACAAAGGCAGGTAAAGCAGGATCGGAAGTGGGGCAAAATGCTTTTCCATTTTTAGATTTTGTGAATGGTACGTTTCAAGGAACAAGTGCAGTTACGATTAAGAAGGCAGGTGGAAAGTATGAGCTAGCCCAAACGCAGACACATTATTCCATTGAGGGTAGAAATATCATCCGTGAAACTACCTTGAAAGATTATTTAAAAAATCCGAGTGCGGGCACTGGTCACCGTTTTGAGAACAAAGTTGACCTTTGGAAAGAATACGATCGTCCGGGTCACAGTTGGGTAATGGCGATCGATCTAAATGCGTGTACTGGTTGTGGTGCTTGTGTGGTTGCTTGTAATGCCGAGAATAATATCCCAGTGGTAGGACGTGATGAGGTTCGTCGTCGTCGCGAGATGCATTGGTTACGAATTGATCGTTATTATAGTTTTCAGGAAGAAGGTGGCAAATCTGTAACGGAAGAAAATGAGATCAAGCATCTCGATAACATGGATAATGTGTCGGTCGTGTATCAACCGATGTTGTGTCAGCACTGTAATCATGCTCCTTGCGAGACGGTGTGCCCAGTATTAGCTACCGTTCATTCTTCAGAAGGATTGAATCAAATGGCTTACAATCGTTGTGTGGGTACGCGTTATTGTGCCAACAACTGTCCATATAAAGTGCGTCGTTTCAATTGGTTTAATTATTGGAATGATTCTAGATTTGACAATTATTTGAATAATGAATTTACACAGCTCGTACTTAATCCCGATGTAACGACTCGTTCACGTGGAGTGATGGAGAAATGTTCCATGTGTATTCAGCGTATTCAGGCAGGAAAGCTTCAAGCCAAACTAGAAAAACGTCCTTTAAAGGATGGAGATATCAAAATGGCTTGCCAACAAACCTGTCCTACCAACGCCATCATATTTGGGGATGGGAATGATCCAGAGTCTGAAGTTTACAAAGCATTGAAAAGCGAGCGTACCTACTATGTGTTGGAGGAGATCAACACAAAGCCGGGTATAGGGTATCAAACAAAAGTTAGAAATATTTAAATAAGTATTGCGTGTAGTGTATTGGGATAATTTTTTCCCAGGTTATAATAAAGTCTCAATATTCAATACTAAATACCAAAATCTTATAGACGATGTCATCTCATAACGAATCCATACTTCGAGAACCATTAGTTACAGGTAAAAATATTACCTATGCGAAGGTTACAGCGGATATTTTAGTTCCCGTTGAAAACAAACCGAATAAAGCTTGGTGGATAGGATTTATTGTTTCGGTACTTGGAGCCTTGCTTTGGGTGGGTGCTGTTAGTTACACATTCTGGGTCGGAATAGGCGCCTGGGGATTGAATAAGACAGTAGGCTGGGCCTGGGATATTACTGGTTTTGTGTGGTGGGTAGGTATTGGTCACGCTGGAACATTGATTTCAGCAGTGTTATTGTTATTTAGGCAGAATTGGCGTAATTCAATCAACCGCTCAGCAGAAGCGATGACCATCTTTGCCGTAATCTGTGCAGCAACCTACGTGGTATCACACATGGGGCGACCATGGTTGGCTTATTGGGTTTTTCCACTTCCAAATCAATTTGGCTCTTTGTGGGTGAATTTTAACTCACCATTGGTATGGGACGTGTTCGCTATCTCAACATACTTCTCTGTTTCACTTGTCTTTTGGTACACTGGTTTATTACCAGATATCGCGACCATCCGCGATCGAGCGACTGGTTTACGCCGTCGTATTTATTCGATCTTTTCTTTCGGATGGAATGGATCTGTGAAAACATGGCAACGTTTTGAAATTGTATCACTCATTCTGGCAGGTGTTTCTACACCACTGGTACTTTCGGTACATACTATTGTATCGATGGACTTTGCTACTTCCGTGATTCCTGGATGGCATACCACCATTTTTCCTCCATATTTTGTTGCTGGGGCGATCTTCTCTGGTTTTGCAATGGTACAAACACTCTTGTTAATTGCACGTAAAGTATTGGGTTTCGAGAACTATATCACCATGTTCCACATCGAGTCGATGAACAAAATTATCATCTTGACTGGTTCAGTAGTGGGTGTGGCTTATCTCACAGAGTTATTTATAGCCTGGTACTCTGGTGCTGAATATGAACAGTATGCATTTTTAAATCGTGTAAGTGGTCCGTATTGGTGGGCATATTGGTGTATGATGACTTGCAATGTGATTTCTCCTCAGCTATTTTGGTTTAAGAAAATACGTACGAGTATTGCTGCATCATGGATACTTTCTATTGTTGTAAATATTGGTATGTGGTTCGAGCGTTTTGTCATTATCGTTACCTCATTACACCGCGATTATTTACCATCAAGCTGGGTGATGTTTTACCCTTCGACGATTGATGTCTGTATTTTTATCGGTTCTATCGGCGTGTTCTTTACTTTATTCCTGTTGTTTTTAAGGGTATTACCCGCTATTGCGATGGCCGAGGTGAAACTCTTATTGAAGAGTTCTAGTGATCAGGCGAAGCAAAAATTAATTAAAGAAGGTGCTGTAGATAAAATACACGCCCAATTTTATACCGATTCTTTGGATAAATATGATAGTGTTTCACCTGAAGTAGAATATACAAGAAATTAAAAATGAGTAACGCAAAATATATTTTAGGTCATTTTGAGGATCCAGATGATCTGATGCATGGAATAGACCAGCTTCAAACAAACGATATCAGCATATACGATGTTTTTACACCGATGCCTATTCACGGGATAGAAGCTAAGCTTGGTGTGAAACGTTCACGTTTACCCATCGTTGCTTTTTGCTGTGGCTTAACAGGTACCATTGCTGCATTTTCAATGATCTATTATATGCTTGTTATTGATTGGCCTATCGATATAGGAGGTAAACCCGCATTTGCATTCCCCGATTTTGTTCCGATTATGTTTGAAGTGACGGTATTGTTTTGTTCATTTGGAATCGTGGGTATGTTTTTTTTCAGAAATCATTTATTTCCTGGACGTGCACCACGTGTGATGGATCTCCGTGCAACCAATGATCGCTTTATCATCGCCATAGATGCAAAAAAAAATCCACATCCTGATAAAATTGATAGTCTTTTGAAAGGTGCGGGTGCTGTAGAAGTTATGCACAATGATAGAAAATATGTTAGTTATGAATAAGCTAAGAGCTGTTGGTATTGCTTTTTCCCTTTTTGCTGTTGGTAGCTTAGTATCCTCCTGTTTTGATAATCGGAGTACAGGCTTAGAATATGCTCCTAATATGTACGAGCATAAAGCATTTGACCCCGATCAACCTAACAAAAATTTTAAGGATGGAAAGACAGCTCAATTACCTCCTGTGGGGACAACTCCCCTTGGATTTGATCGGGTAGAAGATGAATATCCCAATACCTTGGAAGGATATGAGTCTGCGAGTAAAAATCTAGGTAATCCATTTCCCGTAACACAGGCAAACCTGGTCGAAGGGAAAAGCTTATACGTGAATATGTGCGCACACTGCCATGGATTCGAAGGTAAAGGAGATGGATCGATCATTAAACTGGGGAAATTTCCTCCGCCACCATCGTACGCAAGTGGAGCTTCATCTCGTGGTGGTGCGATGAAAGACCTCACTGATGGGAAAATATTTCATACAATCACGTACGGCGTTAACTTGATGGGCCCACATAAAAATCAATTGACTCCAGCAGAGCGTTGGAAGATCGTGATGTATGTTCATGAATTACAAAAATTACAGTAGACAATTGCTATAACCAGATGGGAACTCATAATCATAACCATAGTCACAATTATTCTGAATATTTCAAGTTTTCAGGAAAACCTAAAATTTGGAGTTTAATAGCGATCTTAATCGGCTTTTTATCTGTTGGATATGGCTTTTTAACAGATCATGCTGAACGTACATTTGCTAATCTTTTGCTGATGTCTTATTATGTAACATGCGTAGCGGCAGCTGGACTTTTCTTTCTCGCGCTACAATACGTTGCTCAAGCAGGCTGGTCTGCAGGCTTGTTACGAATCCCACAAGCATTTGCAAAGGTATTGCCCGTTGCTGCACTACTGTTAATTATTATTTGTGCAGGCGGATTGTTCACCCACAATTTATATCATCATTGGAATGCTGAAGGGCTCTCTGATCCTAATAGTCCCCATTTCGACTCTATTATTGCCAATAAAGCTGTTTTTTTGAATGTTCCGTTCTTTCTGACCCGCTTAGTTGTTTTTTTGGGATTATACAGCATTTTTTCTTTTTTGCTTACCAAATTTTCTGCTAATGAAGATTTAGAAGGTGGTTTGAGTAGCTACAAAAAAAGTATCAAATGGTCTGCTATATTCTTGATTATTTTTGGATTTACTACCCCAATATGGGCATTTGATACCATTATGTCTTTGGAAGCACATTGGTTTTCTACCATGTTTGGATGGTATAATTTTGCAGCGATGTGGGTGAGTGGCTTATGTGCCATCACATTAACAATCATCCTGCTGAAAAAATCGGGTCATTTATCTTGGATCAATGAGAATCACTTGCACGATTTAGGAAAATTTATATTCGCATTTTCTATTTTCTGGACTTATGTATGGTTCGCGCAGTTCTTGCTGATCTATTATGCCAATATGCCAGAGGAAACAGTTTATTTCTACAAACGTTGGGAGCCAGAATACCTGCCTTGGTTTTGGTTAAATATTTTCATGAATTTTCTTTCTCCACTATTAATTTTGATGACGCGTGATGCCAAGCGTAGATCAAAGACCTTAATGTACGTATGCATTCTATTGTTAGCTGGTCATTGGTTGGATTACTATATGATGATTATGCCTGGAACCGTTGAAGGACATCGTGGTTTTGGAATTATTGAAATAGGGATCGCAATAGGTTTTGTAGGCTTATTTACATTTTTAATGCTTTATCAACTAAGTAAAAAAGCATTGGCACCTATTCATCATCCTTTTTTAGAAGAAAGTTTGCATCATCAAATATAATGTAGTAGCAGAAAATTTGCTACCCTCAAAAACATCAGATATCACAATGTAGAGGTAGAAATAGTCTGCCCAAAATTAATAAATTATGGATTTAAGAAATTTTTTTAGTGTCAGGTCGATCACGATATTAATAGGATTTTGCATTCTTATCATGAATGTGACCTTATTGAGCGCACAGACGGTAGATTCAACAATGGTTTCAACGACCATTGCTACAGATAGCGCTGCTAATAATGAGAGCATCCTGTTAAACAAATCTTCGGCAAGCCCTTTAATTAGTACAGCAGTGGATACGACTGCACTATTTGCCGACTACATCATCAAAAAACCTGAAGTAGATAAGTCAGCCATGTATAAATCGGCAACTTATTATTTTATGTTATTCTTTTTAGTGTGTGTGTTTGTAGCGATTATTGGTAAAGTGCTACACGTATATGAACTTTCGCGTGAGATGCAAGGGAACAAAGATGCATTCAACTGGAGGAGATTACAAGGTGTATTCTTTGTCTTTGCGCTATTGATCGGTCTTTATGGTGTTTATTGGTCTTATACAGTTCATGGACCAATGAGTATAAACGAGTCGGGGTCGGTACATGGAGAGCGTATCGATTTTATCTTCAATATTACATTGATTATAACCAGCATTGTATTTATTCTTACGCATATTCTGCTGTTTGGTTTTGCTTACAAATACAGAGGATTTGACAATAAAAAAGCCCACTTCTATCCGCATAACAATGCATTAGAGCGAATTTGGACGGTTGTACCTGCTATCGTATTAACAGTGTTGGTGATATTCGGTTTTTTCACTTGGAGGGGGATTACCAATGTGTCTGAAGAAGACCAGAAAAAAGCACTTAGTATCGAAGTTGTGGGTGAACAATTTAAATGGAATATTCGTTATGCTGGTGGTGATAATCAGCTAGGAAATAAAAGTTACAAACTGACTTCTCCGACAAATGGTTTGGGGATCAACTATAAGGATCAAAAAAGTTGGGATGATAGATTAGGTGGGGAGATTGTGATTCCTGTGAATCGTTCTGTAAGGGTAACTGTTGGTTCAAAGGATGTGTTGCATAGTTTCTACATTCCTACACTTCGTGTGCAGATCAATGCTGTTCCTGGGATGCCAACTTATTTTCAGTTTACGCCTCGCTATACTACAGCAGAAATGCGTGAAAAACGTAACGATCCCACCTTTGACTATATTTTGTTGTGTGCAAAAATATGTGGATCGGGGCATTATAATATGCAAACTAAAGTAAGGATTGTTACAGAGAGTGAATATCAAGAATGGTTAGCCAAACAACCTTTATATTACAATGATGATGTAAAGAAAGAAATGCAACAAATGACTGAGCGAACAATAAAGGTAGGTGAGAACAATAAGATGGCAATAAATAAGGAGGTTTATAAATAATATGGCAAGTGTAGCAAAACTTGATCACGCTGTTGCAGCGCATCAGGATCACGATCATCATCAAGAGACTTTTATAACAAAGTATATATTTAGTCAAGATCATAAAATGATCGCCAAGCAATTTCTGATTACGGGTATTATCATGGCGGTTATTGCGATGATTCTATCGGTATTGTTCCGTTTGCAGTTGGGATGGCCAGATAAGAGTTTCCCTATTTTAGAAACATTTTTGGGTAAATGGGCTGAGGGAGGTCGTATTAAACCCGATTTTTATTTGGCTTTGGTGACTATTCATGGTACCATGATGGTGTTTTTTGTACTGACAGCTGGTTTAAGTGGAACATTTAGTAATCTGTTAATTCCACTGCAATTAGGGGCCAGAGATATGGCATCTCCATTTTTGAACATGTTATCCTATTGGTTGTTTTTCCTGGCATGTGTGATTATGATGGGATCCTTCTTTACAGAAACTGGGCCCGCTAGTGCAGGTTGGACTATTTATCCGCCATTATCAGCTTTACCAAAAGCAATGCCTGGTTCTGGCATCGGTATGACTCTTTGGCTAATCAGCATGGTTTGTTTTGTAGCGTCAGCACTGATAGGAGCTTTAAACTATATCAGTACGGTGTTAAATATGCGTACAAAGGGCATGGATATTTGGAAAATGCCTTTGACTATTTGGGCTCTTTTTTTAACCGCTATTTTGGGTGTGTTGTCATTCCCCGTGCTTGTTGCAGCAGTCGTACTGTTGATATTCGATCGTAGTTTTGGTACTAGTTTTTATCTCTCGGACATTGTTATTGCAGGTCAGGCTTTGCCAAATCAGGGAGGAAGTCCCATTTTATGGCAGCATTTATTTTGGTTTTTAGGACACCCTGAAGTATATATTGTGATCATGCCTGCTCTTGGCATTACTTCCGAAGTAATATCTGTTAACTCGCGTAAACCTATTTTTGGATACCATGCAATGGTTTATTCATTGATGGGTATCACTGTGTTGTCTTTTCTTGTATGGGGACACCATATGTTTGTCACGGGTATGAATCCATTTTTAGGTGGGGTATTCATGATAACAACCCTGATCATCGCGGTGCCATCGGCAGTAAAAACCTTTAATTATTTGGCCACACTATGGCGTGGTAATATTCGCTTCACTCCAGCGATGTTATTCGCAATTGGTTTAGTTTCATTCTTTATCTCTGGTGGTTTAACAGGACTATTTTTGGGAAATTCTGCTTTAGATATCAATCTGCATGACACGTATTTTGTGGTGGCACATTTCCATTTGGTGATGGGTTCTGCGGCTATTTTTGGGATGCTTTGTGGGGTGTATCACTGGTTTCCCAAGTTGTTTGGTCGTATGATGGATGAAAAGTTAGGTTATCTGCATTTTTGGTTGACATTTATTGGTGCTTATTTGGTTTTCTTCCCTATGCACTTTATGGGATTGGATGGTGTTCCTCGTCGGTATTATGCATTCACCGAGTTTGAGTTCATGAAGGAATGGTTAACCGTGAATGAGTTCGTATCATGGGCAGCAATTATGGCGGCATTGGCTCAGGTAGCATTCCTATATAACTTCTTTCATTCCATATTTTACGGTAAAAAAGCCACACAAAATCCATGGCATGCCAATACATTAGAATGGACAACACCTGTGGATCACCTTCATGGTAACTGGCCAGGAGATATTCCAGCAGTGTATCGTTGGCCTTATGATTACAGTAAGCCTGGAGAGAAAGAAGATTTTATTCTTCAAACAACACCATTTTCACAAACAATGAGTTCTAATCTTCCGCATGATTTTGAAGGAAATATGCAATCGGAGAAAATTCAAAAAGACTGGGAACAAAAGCATGGAGTTAGGATCTGAAGCGAATGAAATTTAATTATTGAGTAGGCTTAATAATTAGCTGAAATATTAAAGCGCTGCGTAATGTTTCCATAGAGGAATTATTACGCAGCGTTTTTTTTTGAATTCAAGTTCATAGGTATTGTAAAAGTCATTTTTATTGTGGCATTGAAATGATAGTTTACGTAAGTTCAATTAGTACATGCAACTTACAGGAATAGAGTTGTAATAATAATTTTTTCGGAACAGAAAATGCAAAAGCTATAGGCAAGCACAAATCCTCTATAGGAAGAGAATTGAAACGTAATTTTGATAACATATAAAAAGTTTGATCTAGCTCAGCGAAAATACAGTCAGAGACAAGCAGAAAAGGCAAAGAAGTAATATTTTACAGATGAGATCAAGCAATACTTGAATTCAAGTAGTAAATGCAACTTA
>CAIOLR010000168.1 GCA_903859135.1 uncultured bacterium
CGTGTGTGTCTTGAATCAATGGAATTTCCAATCCATTGAGTGCTATTCAAAAAATGGAAGACAAAGGTGTAAAGGATTGGTAAAGTAGTGGAGTTCAAGTGAAGTGAATGGCCATACTCCCTAAACAAATTTGATAGGCCTTCCAAAGACGGCAGTCAAGTGCAGTCTTTAAACCAACTAATGCTGCAGAGGGCGGAAACTCCTTTTGTGGTGAACGATTAGGAAAAAACAGGGAAGATTATTCCTGAAGGTGAGTATGTAGGAGCTGAATAAATTGAACTGCCTATCAAGCCTCGTAAGCGCAATAGATAGAGTCGAAAACAAGTAGCTACGTTTGTACTTGTGATGAAAGTGTAATGGATGACTTGATTACTGATTACACGGCTCTCGGGGTAAAGGCAGCAGGAACTACATATAGGTTTTTGAATGGAACAAGAGAAGTCGATACTGCGCTGCTAAATTGAGAAAGGCCGCAGCCATCCAAGGATTAGATGAGGTATCGGCGGCAGACTAAGTCGTAGTAGTGATGAAGGTATGGAAACATATCGGAGCAAAGGGCTTAGCTAGTTTAACCAAATAAAATTTACAACCGTAAGGGATGATTGATTATTATGAGGTAAAATCACAACCAATAACCAAGCTAATGGTATGGCAAGCATACCGGAAAGTCAGAGCCAATAAGGGAAGTTCGGGCATAGATAAAATGACTTGGGAGTTCTTAGATAATAATCTAAAAACCCAATTATATCAGCTATGGAATAGAATGACCTCAGGCACGTATTTTCCAAAAGCTGTAAAGGAAGTTAGCATTAAGAAAAGTGACGGAGGAGAGCGAAAACTAGGTATTCCAACCTTGTTAGACCGTATAGCACAAGAAGTAGTAAAGACCCATTTAGAAGCAATCGTAGAGCCGAAGTTTCATCAAAGTAGTTTTGGGTATCGTCCAAAAAGAAGCTGTCATGAGGCAGTAGCACAATCAAGCAAGAATTGTTTTGGGCATGATTTTGTAATAGACTTAGACATTAAAAGTTTCTTTGACAAGATAGACCAGGAATTACTGATGCAAACGATAGTACACTATTGCAAAGACAAATGGATTATACTATACATTGAAAGATGGCTCAAAGCAGGCATTATTCAGCAGGATGGATGTTACATAGACCGAGTAACGGGCACTCCTCAGGGAGGCGTTATAAGTCCATTAATAGCCAATCTCTTTATGCATGTATGCTTTGATAAATGGATGGAAAGAAACCATCCAGAAAAGCCATTTGAGCGCTATGCGGACGATATTGTAGTGCACTGCAAAACGGAAAAGCAAGCCATATTTGTATTAAAGCAAATAAGGCAACGTTTAGCAAAATGTAAGTTAGAATTGCATCCCATCAAAACCAAAATTGTGAACCTGCGAGGAAAATCAGTAGAGACTTATGCCAAGAAATATGACTTCTTGGGCTTTACAATACGCCCCCAATGGTGTAAGATTAAAGGAAGAGGAATGTTGATGCCAAGTATCTTCATTAGTAATAAATCGGAGAAAGGTATCCTAGCAAAATTCAAGGCAATGCAAATACACAAGCGTCGAATACCTATCGAGGAACTGGCAAAAGACTTAAGACCAATCATTCGCGGCATCATCAATTACTATGGTAAGTTTTCCAAAGGACATTTAAGATTTATATGTCATCAACTCAATGTTCGTATATTGAAGTGGGTAAAATGGGAAAAAGGCCTTTATAAGATGAGAGCATTAGAGTGGCTACGAGGAAAGTTCAAAACCAATTCTCAACTTTTTCCGCACTGGTTATTGGTAAATCCGTAATGTATAAATATATTTGTGATGAAACTAGAAGAGCCGTGTGAAGGGAGACTTTCAAGCACGGTTCCGTGGGAACGCAGGGGTGAAACTCCCTTGCGTGACCCGATTAGGCGTCATTTTGCAGAACCACCGACAGAAATAGAAATTTAAAGAAAACTATGAGAATATCACCAATAATAGAAGTGAACGAATTACTGAAAATATACAAAAATCCTGATGTGATGATATTCGATGTAAGCAACAATAAAAATGCTAAAGCTAACTACGAAACAGAACATTTAGAAGGTGCTTTTTTTGTTGACCTAAATTCTCAATTAG
>CAIOLR010000169.1 GCA_903859135.1 uncultured bacterium
ATCTAATTCCTTTAATTCACCACTTACCTTATTTAAGGCAGCTTGCATAGTCTCCACCAACCCCGTTATTTTTTTGATATAATACCCTGTTTCAATTATAGCAACCAACACCTCATTGGCAGCTTCCATTTTTTGTTCCTCATGTTTGTAAAATTTATCATCAAATCCATCAAAAGGTATTTTTGTGGGTCCAACGACAATCTCTAACTTTTTTACGGCAGACTCTATTCTAGCTTTAGCATCCTTCATCTTTACTAAATTACGGTCTATCACCAATAAGCCATTTGCACCTGTCATCTCCTTAACATCATGCTTTATTTGCTTTCTAAGCTCTTCATCGGCAGTTCTTGGGCCCTTTTTAAAAACTTTCCTTGCCATTTTTTTTATATCACCTTTATAACTGGAACCATCCTCAACTTCCATGGTATATACTTCCTTCGCCAGTTTTATAGCTTCTTCCAATGCTAATTCTATAGGTGTTATTACCAAGCCAGCAATAAGTCCGGCAATCATTGGACCAGCAACAGGAACTGCAGAAACGGGAGCCAAGGCCATCTTTAAGGGTGAACCTATCAACCCTGTTACATTTTTCTTAAGCATTGTTTTGGGCATAATACGAATTGCTTTTCGAACCCCTTTTCCATCTCCAAAGTATCCACCCAATCTACCTTCACTACCATACCATAAAGCACGTTTAAAACGTGCAAACTTCCCCCCGCGGTTACTATCATAAACTTCTGCAATAATATCAATCCGAATTCCGTCTAATTTATCTCGTTCCATCACACTAAAAGATTAGTTTAACCATCCTCAAGCCTTTAATTAAAATTTCACCGATGCGAAAAGTCATCATCTAATGATTTTATATGCTTATAAGCTTAAGCCATCAAAAACACACAATCAAACAGTGTAGGATATAGAACAAATCCCTAAATTGATGATCCAACTAATTGGGACCAACATCGCACACAATCAATTGTGTTATACATAAATTTACGATTAATTTAGTATAATACAAAAATAATAAATATTAACTCCAATGCTATTTTGCTATTTTAGCAGCATGCTTAATGAGAACCTAAATCCAAATACTGACAATCTATCCCCCGCGGAACATGAGATTGAAAAAGTATTACGTCCCCAAGCTTTTGAAGATTTTACTGGACAACATAAAATATTAGCCAACCTTCGAATTTTTGTGCAAGCAGCCAAATTACGTGGCGAATCACTAGACCATGTACTGTTACACGGCCCCCCAGGATTGGGTAAAACCACCTTATCTCACATTATTGCGAATGAAATGGGGGTCAATATGCGAATCACTTCTGGCCCTGTTTTGGATAAACCAGGCGATTTGGCAGGGCTATTAACGAACTTAGAAGAAGGTGATATCTTATTTATTGACGAAATCCATCGTTTGAGCCCACTGGTCGAAGAGTACCTTTATTCAGCGATGGAAGATTTCAAAATCGATATCATGCTCGAAACAGGCCCCAATGCTCGTTCTGTTCAAATATCACTCAATCCATTTACGTTGGTTGGTGCTACCACTCGTTCGGGACTGCTAACCGCACCTTTACGGGCTCGCTTTGGAATCAATAGTCGCTTGGAGTATTATGATGCAAAATTACTTACCACCATTGTTTTACGATCTGCTCAAATATTAAAAACACCCATATCTGACGAAGGTGCCTACGAAATTGCACGTCGCAGTCGAGGTACACCGCGTATTGCCAATGCTTTATTAAGGCGCACACGCGATTTTGCCCAAATTAAAGGGAATGGATCTATTGATACAGAGATTGCCCAATATGCTTTAAATGCATTGAATGTGGATAACCATGGACTGGATGAAATGGATAATAAAATCCTGCTGACGATTATCGACAAATTTAAAGGTGGGCCCGTCGGACTAAAAACAATTGCAACTGCCGTTGGGGAAGATGAAGGAACCATTGAAGAAGTATATGAACCATTTTTAATTCAGGAAGGCTACATCATGCGGACTTCACGAGGAAGGGAATGTACCGAAAATGCGTACAATCATCTCGGTAGACTTAAACTGGGAACCAACCCTACTTTATTCTAATCGCAATGCATAAAAAACTTCTTGAAACCTATGATGTAGTCATTATCGGTGGTGGTGCTTGTGGATTGATGTGTGCCGTCCATGCGGGATTTCTAGGCAAGCGAGCACTTATTTTAGAAAAAAATGATCAAGTTGGTGCAAAAATTCTCATCTCAGGAGGAGGCCGCTGTAATTATACGAATCTGTATTCATCGGCAGCCAACTTTATATCCCAAAATGAGCACTTCTGCAAATCCGCTTTTTCGCAATGGACCGTTGATGATACCATTGCATTTTTTGAAACCTATGGTATTCAAGGACAAGAGAAAACACTCGGACAGCTATTTCCAGTATCCAACAAAGCGAAAGACATAATCCAAGTTTTTGAAAACCTATGCACTGATCTTGATCAGACTATTTACTGCAATGCTGAAGTGAAAGCTGTAATGAAACTAACCAATGACCATTTTCAAATAAGTTATGCACGAAAGGATCAAATAAACACACTAGAAGTCCCCAAAGTAGTGATTGCTTGCGGAGGGCTTCCCATACCCAAAATGGGTGCAAGTGATTTTGCGCTTAAAATAGCTCGACAATTCGGACTGCAAATAGCAGAACCTGCACCTGCATTGGTACCGCTTACCATCACCGGAAAAGATGCCGACTGGTATGCACAGCTATCTGGAAATGCTATCTTTTGCCGTGTTTCAAACGAACTCATTAGCTTTGAAGAATATATTTTATTTACCCATTGGGGATTGAGTGGCCCAGCGATCCTACAAATTTCATCCTACTGGAAACCAGGACAAAGCATCGAAATA
>CAIOLR010000170.1 GCA_903859135.1 uncultured bacterium
GCAATGAATTTTAAGCGAATAATGAACATCTTCAAAAGGAAGATGGCCTTTTTATTCCATTTTTTTCAAGACTTATTCTTTTCTGCCTGCACTTTTTTTTATCCCCAAAAATTAAAAATCACTTTTTGAGGACCGACTAAGTAATCAGAGAGCAAAAACAGATACAATTATTTTGGGCCCCATTCTAGCGACACAAAATCTTCTGCCTTTTGAACCTCGTTGGAAATTCATGAGTTATCCACAATGATAATGTTTTGACAATAAGATATTTGGTTGTTTATAGTGGGGGAGAATCGGACTCTGGGTTCCGTCTGTGGAAAACTAGAATGGGTTAAACCCTCCCATTTTAAATAAATTTGATCTACAGATCTTCAATCATTTTTTGAAATAGTAAGCCATTCACAGACAGGCATATATCAGGCAATAAAAACACAATTATGAGTAAGGAAATCGCAAAAAAGCCCCTAGATGGGTCGAGGAGAGGTTTAACATTCGAGCGTTATTTTACAAAAGCAGGCGTAAATGTATACGATCTGTTTAGGTATGAAAAACGTTCGTCAGTGATTCGCAATCCAACGGGCGATGCAGTTTTTGAGAAGAACGACGTCGAGGTTCCAGTGACATGGAGTCAAGTGGCTACAGATATTTTAGCTCAAAAATATTTCCGTAAAGCAGGTGTCCCCATGGCTGATGGAACAACAGGGTCCGAAAATAGTATTAAGCAAGTGGCCCACCGCATGGCTAATTGCTGGAAAATTTGGGGCGAGCGTTACGGATACTTTGCGAGTCCAGAAGGTGCAGCCATATTTTATGATGAATTGGTATATACCATTATTGGTCAGCTAGCGGCCCCGAACTCGCCGCAGTGGTTTAATACAGGTTTACATAGCTCATACGGTATCACAGGGGGTCCGCAAGGGCATTATTATGTAGATCCACTGACCGATCAATTAGAAAAATCAACCTCGGCATACGAACGCCCTCAGCCTCATGCCTGCTTCATTTTATCGGTGAAAGATGATTTGGTAAATGAGGGTGGCATCATGGACCTCTGGGTTCGCGAAGCCCGTATTTTTAAGTATGGGTCTGGTGTGGGGACCAATTTTTCGACCATCCGAGGTGAGAGTGAAAAACTATCAGGAGGTGGTTACTCTTCCGGTTTAATGTCATTTCTTAAAATCGGTGATCGTGCAGCTGGAGCAATCAAATCGGGTGGAACCACGCGCAGAGCAGCTAAAATGGTTTGTTTAGATATTGACCATCCCGAAATTGATCTTTTTGTCAACTGGAAAGTAGAAGAAGAGAAGAAGGTAGCCGCTTTGATTGCAGCGGGTTATTCATCCGATTATGAGGGCGAGGCCTATCGTACCGTGTCGGGTCAGAATTCAAATAATTCGGTTCGTATCCCCAATGAATTTTTTCATGCTTTGGAAAAAGATGCTGGATGGAATCTCATCGCACGTACAGATGGTCGTGTTTTGAAAACAATTTCTGCTGAAAAGCTGTGGCAAGATATTGCTTTTGCTGCCTGGGCTTGCGCCGATCCGGGTGTACAATATGATACCACGATCAACGAGTGGCATACCTGCCCCGAAGGTGGACGGATCAATGCGTCGAATCCATGCTCCGAGTACATGTTTTTGGATAATACCGCCTGCAATTTAGCCTCAATTAATTTGGCCCATTTTTTCGATCCGAAGACACTCGTTTTTGATGTCAAAGGATTTGAGCATGCATGCCGTATTTGGACCGTCGTTCTGGAGATTTCGGTATTGATGGCTCAATTCCCGTCGAAAGAAGTGGCACAGCTGTCGTACGATTACCGCACGTTGGGTTTGGGTTATGCCAATTTGGGATCGATATTAATGACTGCCGGCATACCGTATGATAGTGACAAAGCGCGAGCAATTGGAGGTGCCGTTACGGCCATCATGACCGGTACAGCTTATTCAACGTCAGCAGAAATGGCCAAAGAGCTAGGCACGTTCAGCAAGTATGCCGAAAATAAAAAGCATATGTTGCGTGTGATGCGCAATCATCGCTATGCGGCTTATAATACCAATGCATACGAAGAGTTACAAATAGCTCCTCCGGGAATCGATCCAAAATTCTGCCCTGATTACTTATTGTCTGCAGCATGCAATGCCTGGGACAAGGCAGTAGAGCTTGGCGAAAAATATGGCTATCGCAATGCACAAACTACCGTGATTGCTCCCACTGGCACTATTGGTTTGGTCATGGATTGTGATACCACCGGAATCGAGCCTGATTTTGCTTTGGTAAAATTTAAGAAGCTTTCTGGTGGTGGATATTTTAAAATTATTAACCAGGGAGTACCGGGAGCTTTGCACAATTTAGGATACACCACACACGAAATTGAAACCATTGTCAATTATGCAAAAGGTACAGCTACGTTACAAGGTGCACCACATATCAACTTTGATACCTTGACAGCAAAGGGTTTCAAGGAGGATGAGTTGCAAAAAATTGACAAATCGCTACTTGCGGCTTTTGAAATAAGTTTTGTGTTTAATCAGTGGACACTTGGTGAGGATTGTTTAAAACGTTTAGGATTTAAACCCGAACGATACAATGCGTCTAACTTTAATTTGCTTCGGGCATTGGGATTTAGTCGGCAACAAATTACCGAAGCCAACGAATTTATTTGCGGCAGTATGACTCTTGAAGGTGCTCCTTATCTGAAAAAAGAACATGAGCCCATATTTGACTGTGCCAATAAATGCGGATCAAAAGGACAACGCTACATTCATGCACATGGTCATATTAAGATGATGGCTGCGGCACAACCCTTTTTATCGGGAGCAATTTCTAAAACTATCAATCTTCCTCATGAGGCCACTGTTGAAGAGATCAAGGATTGCTACGAACTATCTTGGAAACTCGGAATTAAAGCCAATGCATTATATCGAGATGGTTGTAAATTATCTCAGCCATTATCGACCAAGTCGGATACAAAAGAAGATAAAATAGAAACCGTGGAAGAGGTTTTGGGTGAGGCTGCCAATGTTCGATTGAGTGATTTAACCCCAGAACAAGTGTTGGAAGCTGCTCGTGCTATTTTAGATCGTTCCACGGATACACATTTCAAACGTCAACTATCATCCGTGATCGAGAAAAAAAATATGCCTGCTCGTCGGACTGGGTTTACACAGAAAGCAAGTGTGGGTGGGCAAACTATTTTTGTGCGCACAGGTGAATATGAAGATGGAACGCTAGGCGAAATATTTGTAGACATGCATAAAGAAGGTGCCACCTTCCGCTCCCTGATGAACTGTTTCGCCATTGCCGTTTCGGTAGGATTACAATATGGGGTGCCGCTGGAAGAGTTTGTGGATAAATTTACATTTACCCGTTTTGAACCTTCTGGGATGGTTGCCGGTCATCAAAATATCAAAAGTGCCACTTCTATTATCGATTATATTTTCCGGATGTTGGGCTACGAATATTTAGGTCGGGAGGATTTGGTACATGTGCTAAACAACCAAAAAGCTATTTTAGGTAATCCCCAAATGGCTGATGAGGATCGAAATCCAGAAGAGAGTAATTCAGCAGATGAGACTCGTTCGAAAGAGTCTAAGCCTACATCTGGCAACGTATTGAAACCTGTTTTAGATATCTCTGGCAGTGGTCAATCAGATGCCCCCGCTTGCAGCAATTGCGGCCATATTATGGTACGTTCGGGCACATGTTATAAGTGTTTGAACTGCGGCACACAAGGTGGATGTAGTTAAAAGCCATGTATCTTGAATGAAAATTAAACAGGTTTTCAAACCATGTTCTTGTTGTTTTTTATGTATTTAATATCCAATTTAGCATCAATAAAAAACCATTTTAAATAAAACATGAAAAACTTTTTTATTACTGCAGCATTATTAACAGCTATTAGATTTTCATCCTTTGCACAGGAAGCTGACAAATTTAGGGTAGGGCTAGAAATTGGAGCCGCCCTTCCAAAGGGGGGGGAGGGGTTCTTTTTACATTAGAGCCTAAATACAATTTAAAAGACAACCTGAATGTAGGTATTCGTTGGCAATCAGCAGCAATGGCTAAATCAGTAATTATTAATCCAGCAAATGATGTATCAAATGCTGATCTCTCGGTTAATTCATCTTTTCTTGGTACAACTGATTATTATTTCAACAACGGTGGTAGTGCATTTGCGCCTTACGTCGGAGCTGGTTTAGGAGTTTATTTACTAGGCAATGTCAGTTCCTCTTCCAATGGGTCGACTATTTCTAGTGGGTTGAGTCTTGGAAGCAAATTTGGAGGGATGATACGTGCTGGCTTTGAAGTAGGAAAATTTAGAATGGGCGCTGAGTACAACGTTGTCCCAGCGTCAGATTACAATATCGTGGTAGGAACATTAACTGAATCTATAAAAAACAGCTATTTAGGCATTAGTATCGGCTTTTTTATCGGTGGTGGACAATGGAATTCCAAAGCTACAGCTAAGTAAATAACACTCCAAAAAAGTGTATTCGCCCATAAAAAAGACTGCTCTATTGTAGCGGTCTTTTTTATGGGC
>CAIOLR010000171.1 GCA_903859135.1 uncultured bacterium
TGTAAAAAAAATTATTCGCGAAGTAGGTAGTTGCATCTAGATTTTCATCTATCCTCTCGATTTGGCTTACCTTGGCTCCTGAACGAATTTTTATCAACTCAACTCTACAGTTTATTTAGTCTGTGTTATTCGAATAAAATAGCATAAGTTTGCCATTTGTGCTGCATTTATAGCCTTAACTCTTTTTCTATTCTTAAGTAAGTAGGAGGTTGGTGAGTGCGTATTTGTCGCGCGTTTTCGTTTTGGGCGAATTAATAATTAAATGAATATGAGATTTAAAAAATCCCTGGACCTTCTTTTAGTGGAGGCTTCAGAAAGTGGGGAACATTCACTCAAGCGTACTTTTGGGCCAGGAAGCTTAATTGCTCTGGGGGTTGGGGCGATTATTGGGGCTGGTTTGTTTGTGCAAACAGCGCGAGCAGCGGCAGAAAATGCAGGTCCCGCTGTTACTTTTGGATTTATTTTGGCCGCTATTGGTTGTGCCTTAGCTGGCCTGTGCTATGCCGAGTTCGCATCCATGATTCCCATTGCTGGTAGTGCATATACCTATACGTATGCTACGATGGGTGAGGTAATGGCCTGGGTTGTTGGCTGGAATTTGGTTTTGGAGTACGCGCTCGCCGCGGCTACTGTAGCTGTTGCATGGTCGGAGTATTTAAACAAGTTATTATTCGAATCCTTTGGCACTAAAATTCCGTACGAATTTTGTCATTCACCTTTTCAAACTTCGATAGATGGTGTGCAAGGCATCATTAATATGCCCGCTTTTATTATCATTGCTGTGCTTTCCTTGGTTTTGATACGTGGAACAAGGGGGTCCATCATACTCAACAACATCATGGTGGTTTTGAAAATCGTGATCGTCGTTGCACTTATTGTCATTGGTTGGGGTTATATAAATCCGGAGAATTACACCCCGTATGTCCCAGAAAACATAGGTGAGATAAAATTAATGCAGGGGGAAAGTAGTTTCTGGGACTTTATAATCAGTCCCGATTTTGGTAAATTCGGTTTGAGTGGAATCATTAGTTCTGCAGCAGTCCTTTTTTTTGGTTTTATTGGTTTTGATGCTATTTCAACAGTTGCCCAAGAATGTAAAAATCCTAGCAGAGATATGCCTATCGGGATACTCGTTTCACTTGCTATTTGTACAATTCTTTATGTCCTCTTCGGTCATGTTCTAACAGGAGTGGCCAATTACAAAGAATTTGCGACCACAGGTAAGGAAGCCTCGGTAGCCTATGTTATTGAAACTTATATGCATGGTTATCAGTGGCTATCCCCGTTCATCACGGTCGCTATTTTGGCAGGATTTACCTCCGTCATTTTGGCGACATTATTAGGGATATCTAGGGTGTTCTACACCATGTCGCATGATGGTTTGGTGCCAAAAATATTTTCGGTTCTGCATCCCAAGTTTAGGACCCCCTATAAGTCAAACTTAATATTTCTTGTTTTTGCAGGATCATTTGCTGCATTTGTTCCGGGCAATGTGGTAGGTGATCTGACTAGTCTGGGTACCTTATTTGTCTTCACGTTAGTATGTTTAGGGGTGCTTATTCTGCGTAAAACAGACCCAGATCGTCATCGTCCATTCAAGACACCCTTGATGCCTTTTGTACCTATACTGGGTATCCTTGTATGCGTGTCTATGATGTTTGCACTAAATTGGGTGGGCTTGATCGTTTGGACGGCTATTGGCTTTGTTATTTATCTCACGTATGGTGTTAAAAATAGTGTCATGCGAAAGGCTCAAAGACAAAAGTAAAACACTTCTCTTTCTTGCGTAAAAAAAGGTTCATAAATGCACTAAACCTTTTTTTTACGCATCGGTGGCTGTCGACAAATTCAAGGTAGGTGGCAATGCACTAAAATTTCATTTCACACGGAGTGTTTAGAGCTTTTATTTGGTTAATTTTGGCAATTAAAAAATAATTAAATTATATTTGGCTTTTGTTTAAAATTATAATTGCTTTGTGAGCGATAACTGAAACGATGTGGTGTAATTTTATTAGGTGGGGATAAAGAAGAAGCTAAATTTAGTGATCTGGGTAAAATATTCATTCTAGAACTTGTTTAAACTTATTATTTGTTAGGATTTTGATGTATTGGGTGTTTAAATTATTAAATTCAATACGATATGAGCTATATAAAAGCAATTCAATCATCCCAAAATATCAAAAATTTAAACTGTTTCAAGTTAAGGAGTGAAAAATGCTGGACATCATCAA
>CAIOLR010000172.1 GCA_903859135.1 uncultured bacterium
CAAAAAAATTAAAACAGCAGAGGAATGTCTCTTGGAAAAGTTGGCAGAATGTCTAGTATAAAAACCAAATTACAGTAAAAAACACATGGCATTAAAAACAGTTGGAAGTGTATGAATCTGGGAGCATTTACAAAACGTATAGGTGTTGGAATTGTGGACAATCTCAATTTTGTAGAAAAAATCCGACTATGTCTGTGCTTTTACCTAACGATAGACTATGCCATTGAAAAAATACACCCTGTAGCTCGAGATGTTAGACCTAAACAAACCAAGATAAAATTCAAAGGAGACTTACAGCCCGACTTATTTTCAATGGCTTAATCAAAAAAAATCCTTTCCTAAATATAGAATATACTTTTTGGGGGAGTTTTTAAAAAAGTTCGGATGGCTGTGATAATTTAACAAGACACCCTTGCTACAGGTGACAAGTGGGGCCAGTACTTTACTGATTTTGAAAATCCTAGAATGGATTTTGTACCAAGAGTATATGCTAAACTGCTAGAAGATGCGGGTTTTGAAAAACAGATTTTAAAAGACAAGATATTATTCTATGAGTTCGGCTCGCAACGGGACATTGAACTTTTCTTGAAAGCGTGTATGCTACATGTGAAGAGGTTATCGGAATCCAAACAAGATGAATTTCTTTCGGATATAGTAACCCCTTCGTTTCAAGCTCAGTCATCAGAAAACAAGTTGATTGTTTCATTAAAAATGTTGGTTGTGGGTGCTATCAAGCCATTTTATTGATCAAAAGAAACTTTGATAGACTCTGGTCTATCAAAGTTTTATACCTATTCTTCCTGTATAATCTATTCTATTAAGCAAAATCTTGATTTTATTTTCTTCAAAATACGCATCAACCGCTTTTTTTGCACCTTGCCAGTGCCCATAGTCATCAATAATCAGCACACCACCTGGAGAAAGTAATGGGAAAAGATGCGTTAATTCATGTTTGGTCGATTCGTACCAATCTGTATCCAATCTTAACAAACTAATCGCATGGGGGAGGTGTGTAGGAATTGTTTCTTCCACCTTCCCTTTAATAAAAGTAATCTTATCTGGAGGATAATTGAGTGCATAAATATTTCTTTTTACGTCGTCCAGTGTAGCGTATGCCCATAGGGTATCATGTTTTGTTTTTTGATGATTTTTTAAAAGATCGTCGGCACGATTCCCATTTTTCAATTTATCTACAGATGTAGGTTCTGACATACCCTCGAACGTGTCATATAATAGCAACTGCTTGTTCGAAATGTTTAAACTCTGTAGTGTTTCTATCACGGCCATCATGCTTCCACCTCTCCATACGCCGCATTCAACAATATCGCCTTCAATATTTTTGTTTATCACATATTTAGTAGCTTCTATCAAGGCAAAAATCCGCTCTGGACTTGTCATGGTGTATTTTTTCACATTCCCGATAAGGGTGTGATGGTGTGTGTCAAAGTCGGCATGAGGGTCGAAAGCGTTGGGGTTAATTAGTTTTTGTAAGGTACGTTTCAGTTTAAGCATATGGGATAGGATGTTATGTAACAAGGCAGAATAACGGGTGTAAAATTATCTTCTGATCATGCTAGTCTTTAGATTTCTACACATTTCCCCATCCATGGGCCAAAACATCTACTAAATGCATAGTCTTGAGTGGAATTAGGTTTTTGTCGATATAACTCTGTAGTTGTAGCAAGCAAGATGAATCGGTCGAAATAATGTATTCTGCTTCCATTTCTAAAGCATATTCTATTTTTTGCTGGGCCATCGCGCTCGAAATGCTATTAAATTTGACTGCAAATGTACCTCCAAAGCCACAACAGGTGTCGGTATGCTTCATTTCGACCAGATCGAGTCCATGGACTTGAGCCAGTAGCTGACGTGGTTCCTCTTTAATTTTACACTCCCGAAGTGCCGAACACGAGTCATGATATACAGCACGACCCTCCAATTCGGCCCCGAAGTAATCCTTATTCATCACGTGTACGAGAAAAGAGGAGAGCTCGTGCATGTTTTTTTGTACAGACCTGCACTTGTTGTGAACCAAGCTATTGGTGAATAGGTCGTTATAATACGTTTTAACCATACCCGTGCAGGATGCCGACGGTGAAACAATGTATCGATCTTCTGGAAAATCTTTTAGGAATTTACTTCCAACTGTTTTTGCTTCATCCCAAAAACCAGCATTAAAAGCAGGTTGTCCACAACAGGTTTGAGTATTGTTATATGAAACCTTACAGCCGGCCTTTTCCAAAACCTTGACCGTATTGAAGGCCGTTTGTGGATAAAGTTGATCTATAAAACAAGGGATAAATAGTTCGACAGTCATCATATTGGGTTCGGTATTATTGCCGAAGGTGCTCTAAATTCAGAAAAAAATGTCATTCAATAACTATGTTTTTGAGAGAGGTTTGTGGTTTTTGATACAAAAGAGAGATCAGGAGTATTAAGCCAATGAAGAAAAAGCTAGATAGACTCAGAGCTGAATTACGCATACTGCCTGTTATTTCTTCGATATAACCAAAGCTGAACAGCCCAATCACAATAGCGACCTTTTCGGATACATCGTAAAAGCTGAAGAAGGATGCAGTGTCTGGGGTGTTTTCGGGGATGAGTTTCGAATAGGTGGATCGTGATAGTGATTGAATCCCGCCCATTACCAAGCCTACCACTATGGCCATTGCATAAAATTGAGTTGCCGTCGTGATATAATAAGCACCAATACAGACGCTAATCCAGATAGAAACAACAGCAATGAACACTTTAATATTACCGATTCTAGTCGCAAAATACGACATGATCATTGCTCCAAAAATAGCAACAAGTTGAATGATGAGAATGATTGCGATGAGGTTGGGGGTACCTAGGTGGAATATTTTTTCGCCAAAGCCTGCGGATACGAGCATGATCGTTTGTACGCCCATGGAATAAAAGAAAAAAGCAAACAAATACCGTTTCAATAAGGTCATTCCTTTAAGTTGTTTCCACACTTTTCCTAATTCTTGGAACCCGCTATGTATTTTGCTCTTATTGATGGCAGCGTAGTTGGGACTTCCAGAGGGTAATGTACGAAATGGTATCTGAGCAAAGGCCACCCACCAGATTCCTACCAAAAGAAAAGATAAGCGAGCGGGCAAAGAAGCATCTGTAATGCCAAACAGTTCGGGTTTCAAAACAAAAATGAAGCAAATGATTTGTAAGATGACACTTCCTACATAGCCGTAAGCGAAGCCTTGCGCACTTACTTGATCTTGACGATCGACGGTTGCAATTTCGGGTAAGTAGGAGTTGTTAAACAACGTACCTCCCGCATATCCTATCGCTGCCAAAGCAAAGCATATGATTCCAATTTCGAGTGTTTCTAGTTTGAAAAAAAATAATCCAGCACAGGCGAAACCTCCGATATAGGTAAACAATTTCATGAATATTTTTTTGTTTCCACGATAATCTGCAATGGATGAAAGTATGGGCAGCAAAAGAGCCATAATCAGGTAAGCTACTGATAAAGCGTAGTTCGATAGGGCCGTATTGGTAAATCGTTTCCCCAAAAAGTATACTTTGTCGCCGTGTTCTTGGGTGGTGGTGATGATGGTATAGTATGCTGGAAAAATAGTGGAGGTGATTACCAAATTATAGGCTGAGTTAGCCCAGTCGAACATGGCCCATGCCTTGATTGTTTTTTCGTTATTCTTTTCTGTCATGTATGCATATTTTTATTCCTGTACGTAGCGTCTTTCTACAGACTAAGGAATGAAAAAGAGTCTTCAGACTCGACTAAATACTATCTTTTTTGCTTTATTGGGTTCTATTAAGACCTTTAAGCATCTAAACGGAGAGTCAGGGGACTCCTCCTTATTTGTTAATCCGTAGAAAAATTCTACGGACAGGTTAAGTGTTTATTTTATTTCTCCTTCGGTGAGTTTCATCTTTTCTGCAAAGTGGGCGCAGTAATCGCGTAGGTCGCCCACGATAGCTTCTTCTCCCGTTGCACGCAAGAAGCTATCGCCCATGGTTTGCAGTGTCTCGTAAAAGAAACGTTTCATTTCATCAACGGGCATATCTTTGGTCCAAAGATCAATACGTAGTGCATTTTTATACTGATGATCCCACAAGGCGAGCATCATCGACTTTACAGGGAGTGCTTCTTTAGTTTGGTTATCTGTAGACTCCCATAAGATGTTTTCAGGTATATTTTGATCATCTAGCTCGATCGTTAATTTTATTTCTGCTTTCTTCATTTTCGTTTTTTGTCTTTTTTATGCACAGCATCAAATCGGACTCTTTTTTTTGCATCGCTTTGCTTGCTATTCCTTAAAATGGCTTGTTTTTTCGTATTTGGTGTTTTTGCATTGCCAATATTTTTTGCTTTTTTCTCATGAAAAGCACCCTGAAAATCGGGGTTATCTTTTCGTTTTTGCAAATCAATTTCGCGAGCAATCGCTTGGCGCTCTTCATAAGGTGTTTCTTCAACAAAGACATCTTCTGGAACTTGTGCGACAGGTATACGCTGACGAATTAGTTTTTCAATTTTTTCGATGTAGTAGTTATCTGCTGCAGTGCAAAAGGTGATGGCGTCGCCCGTTTGTAAGGCTCGGCCTGTTCGTCCGATACGGTGCACATAATCCTCCATAATGATGGGCACGTCGAAGTTGATCACGTGACTGACATTGCTCACATCCAATCCACGTGAAGCGACATCGGTGGCTACCAGAATCCGAATATTCCCCTCTTTGAAGGCATTGATGGAATTGATGCGTGTATTTTGCCCCTTATTCGCATGTATGACCCGAACGTGCGCTGATCCGTAACGACGTTCTAAGAAATGATAGATGCTGTCGGCTACTACTTTCGTTTTACAAAAAACAATCAGGCGCTTTACCTCTTCGTTTTTTTTGAGTAAGGATTGTAGGAGGTTTAGTTTTGTTTTGAGATTGGGAACATGATACAATACCTGATGGATGGTTTGCGCTGGAGTCGCTTGTTCAGCTACTTCAACCACCGTTGGATTTTTTAAAAAATCGCCCGATATTTTATGTACGAGCTCACTCATGGTGGCCGAAAAAAGTAAGTTTTGGCGCTTGCGCGGAACCACTTCCAGTATTCGATGAATGGAACCGATAAATCCCATGTCCATCATTTTGTCGGCCTCGTCCATCACCAAAAACTGCAAATATTTGGTATTGATATGTCCTGCCAAATACAAATCTAAAAACCGACCTGGTGTAGCAACGAGAATGTCTACCCCTTTTGCTAGTTCGGCAATTTGCGTTTTGGGGCCTAAGCCTCCATAGAGTACTACGGTTCTTAAGTCGGTGTATTTGGCAAATGTTCGGATGTTATCTTCAATTTGCATGGCCAACTCGCGGGTAGGTGCCATAATCAATGCGCGTGCATCTATCCCCTGCGCATATTTCAGCTTCATGAGCATTGGCAGCACAAATGCGGCTGTTTTTCCCGTTCCCGTTTGTGCAACGCCAATGATGTCTTGGCCAGACAAAATAGGTGGAATTGCTTTCTGCTGAATAGGAGTGGGTAGGGTGTAACCTGCATCAGCAACGGCATTTAAAAGCTGTCGGTTCAGCTTAAAGTCTTCGAAAGATTGCTGCATGGCCGCAAATATACGGTTTCATTTTGACGCCCAGTAGGGGCAGAAAATCTTCTGACCCTACTGGGCGTCAAATAGCATGATATGTAACGTCGGTTGTTTTCCACCTATTTTATTCCTCAATAGGTGGAGGTTGTAGATACAGTAGTTTCGTTATAGCCTGCAAAAACACCATATCCACCATTGATGTTGGAATATAAATTTTCGAAGCTTCCAGATAGAGTAAAATCTTCAATATTAATATTTTGAGGTGCTGTTTTGTAAAAAAGATAATACTCTTTACTGCAAGAGATAAAATAACCTGTATGAGATAAAAGGGTGCCAAGATTAGGAATATTTGTCTGATAGTATCTTTTTGGAAGATCTAATTTTCTATCGGATGATACATTGATAGAGGGGGTGTATTCCTGAAGATATGGATCTCCATAAGCTGGATTATTGAACGCATTATTACCATTACTAGAACTAGTAGTAGAGCTCATGCTATTTATCTGAAGTGTTGGATAAAAGCGATAATAGCTCCCTTGTGAAGGGGCATTGGGGACAAAAAATTGATAGGTGAATAAATCGATTTGATCATAACGATCTGGTTCGATATTTTTTTGAAGTCCAATAAAATTGAAATTTGCACCTACAATCGGTTTCGGGATACTTGTTTGTGCCGAAACACTCCCCATATCTGGAGTGCTTACTTGTAAAGTATAGGTTGTCCCTTCACTAATTGGAAAAGGTAGTAAGGTCGAGCTAAGTGCATATTGTTTTTGTGTTGCATTCCATGGAATGGTTGCAGTAGTACTGCCATTAAAGACGGTTATTGTAGCATTGTCTATCATTCCTATAGAAGGATCAGTTCGAGTTGTTTCGCCATAATATGGTCTAGAAGTACTCACGAATACATTGATAGTGGGTTTCTGAGGGCTTATATAAGATAGAACTACGAGCTTTCCACTGTTTTGTGATGGTAATGAAACTTCCTTCTCACAAGAAGAAAAAAGAATGAGGTACATAACCCCATAAAGAATGACTATGGTTTGTTTCATCGTTTTAAAATTTTCTGGTATATGTGATGGAAGGAATAACTGGGAATATGACTGTTTTGTAAAGTCTTCTGTCGGTGGTTGTTGTTTGGTTATTTGGAGATACATCTTTTGGAAAGTAAAAAAATGGATTAAGTCGATTGTATATGTTATACACACCGAGTTCCCATATTCGCTCCCCACGTGTTTTCTTTTTGATAAACTGAGCTCCAAAATCTAAACGATGATAAGCCTCGGCGGTATATGAACCTCTGGTGCCATAATCAACAGCATTGTTTTGAGTGTCTCCATAAGTGTTGTTGATATTATATGGGACCAATCGTCCATCTATTTGTTGAATGGAGTATTGAGCACGTCCCACTTGGCCAGGCGCGCCACTGGAGTATACCCAAGTTAAGGAGAGCTTTATTTTGGGCGAAGGTTGATAGATGCCTACCAGCGAAATGTCGTGTCGACGATCCTGCAGGGGCGCAAATTCTTGGCCTAAATTTATTTGATCAAATTGATACCTGATCCACGACAATGTGTAGCCCAACCACCCCGATAGCTTACCCGCTTTACGTTGAATCAATAATTCGGCACCATAGCTTTTACCTTGTCCAGCAGCAATATTATTTTCCCAGGGATTAATTTGCGTATTATTGTTCTTTTTTTCTGAAGTAGACACATCGACAAAAGAAGCCCCTGGTAGATAGGAAATAATGTTGCTCATTTTTTTATAATAACCCTCTAAAGACACTGTAAAGTTGCTTTCAGGTAAATCCTTAGCTAAGCCCAATGCTATTTGATCTGATCGTTGAGGTTTGACGGTTTGAGTAGATGGCACCCATAAATCGGTAGGTAAGCCAATTCCTGTATTAGAGAGTAGGTGAATATATTGATTCATACGAGCATAGGAAGCTTTAAGTGCTAAATTATTTCCCAGCGCTAATTTTGTAGAAAGGCGAGGCTCAACATTCCAATAAATTAGTCCTCCTGTAGCAAAAGAGGATGCTCTAAGACCTGCATTTACATTTAGTGGAGCACTTATTTTCCAATCATCTTCTACATACAGATTGTTTTCCCATGCATTGTATTTTTGTTCTATGGATGGATTGGCATTAGTCCCTAGGTAGGAGGTGACATTGGGCTTAAACATATGTGTGATAGAGCGAATGCCTGCACGAATAAAATGATCAGTACCTATTGAATAATCGACGTCGAATTTACCACCAAAATCTGTAATGCCCGAGCTATACAGGATGCCATTAGTCACGTTGCCTTTTATATCTTTTATATTAATGTTTAAATCATAACTGCTATAAATCAATGAGGTATTACTAAATAGTTTATTGCCAAAAACATGATTCCAGCGAGCTGTTAGTGTCGCATTGCCCCAGTTGAAATCAAGGTTGGTTCCGTCTCCTTTTGGAGTGCTGTATAATTTGTCTCTACCAAAATAACCACTCAAATAAAATTTGTTCTTTTCGTTTATGTATGCGCTATATTTTGCGTTAAAATCATAAAAATAGAGTCCTATTTTCTCATCACTTGACTGAAATGGAGTTGATAAGATATCAAAATAAGTACGTCTGCCAGACACCAAAAAAGAAGATTTCCCCTTTTTGATAGGTCCTTCCAAAGTGAGCCGAGATGACAGGATACCAATACCGGCCTCACCATGCAGTTTTTCTTTGTTTCCGTCTTTCATATTGACGATCGTTACCGACGATAAACGCTCGCCAAATCGTGCGGGAAAACCACCTTTAATAAGCTCCACGCTCTTTAATGCATCGCCATTAAAAATGGAGAAAAAGCCAAACAAGTGGTTCGCATTGTAGACGACAGCATCATCTAGGATAATTAGATTCTGGTCGGGTGTGCCCCCTCGAACATAAAAACCGCTGCTGCCTTCTGATCCTTTTTTGACACCTGGGAATAATTGTAATACTTTGAATACATCTTTTTCGCCGAATAGCGCAGGTATGTTTTTTATCTGATCTATGGGGACAGTCACGGAACTCATTTGTGTGAGTTCGCTAATCTTTTGGCTCTCTTTATTGCCCTTAATTACAACCTCTTGCAATGCATTGGATGCTTCAAGTTCGACATCCAAATTCTTAGACTCTGTAAGAGATAACTTCTGTATCGATTTGGTAAACCCTACAAAGGAAAACTCAACATCGTAAGTACCCGCAGGTATCGTGATACTGTAAAAACCATAATTGTTCGAGATAGTTCCTTTTTGTAGTGTCCTGATATAAATCGCTGCCCCTGGAAGAGACTCTAAGGAACCCTTTTCTTTGACAAAGCCAGAAATAGTTACTGTTTTAGTATGCAAAAGAGCACTATCTTGTGCACATACATGTGTAATGGACAATACTAATACCCATGAAATTATAAGCAGCTGTTTCTTCATATTGGTCGGCTATTTTTTGTATTATAGAAAGGGGTGGTTTTAATATAAGATTCAATTGTAATAAAAATTATTTCAATAAATCTCTGTTTTTAAGAAAATAATTTCATTTTGGTTTGAATAGGGTTCCCGTATGGGTTGGTATTCTCAGTCAAATGGAAGGATTTTGCTATTAAAACAAACAAAATATGAAGAAGCCAAGAATTGTAATGAACATCATGAAGGGGGAAGTAGAATATGGTGCTTACGTCTATATTATCAACAGATCTATCTTTACTGATGGTGATAGTTGGGCTGAGCTAAAGGACAATATACTTGAAGCTGTCAACCTGTTTTTTGTAGATGAAAATTGGGTCTACACCATCGAAGAGATCAAATTAAAACCCGATTTGCAAAGTTTTTTCAAAAACTATAAATTGATCAATGCGAAAGTTTTAGGTGAATGGATCGGGATGAGCCAAAGCTTATTATAGGCCTATATTAATGGTATTAAAAAACCATCATTGGCACAAACAAAAAGAATTTTTTCTGGGATCAAAGAAGTCGGTATAGAATTGGTAGACATGTAATTTTAGCGATAAGGCAAGCGCGATATTTTGGGTGGATGATGGCCTCCTTTGTTTGGGCTTTACACGCGTTTGGCTAAATAATCGTAAATAGCTAGCTGTGCCCTACACATTTTTTTTGATGTTGGTTTGACATGCCGATTGTCATTCAGTTGGTTGATTTCTCTGGCTTTGGTATTGTCTTTAAGTTGGATATCGATGATGTCTCTAATTTCCTTTTTGATATTTTTATCTAAAATTGGGAAACCAACCTCTATCCGATGATCCAAATTTCGGGTCATCAGATCGGCAGACGATAGATACACGAGTTCGTCTCCACCATTAGAGAATATCCAAACACGCGCATGTTCTAGGTATTTGTCGATGATACTACTCACCTTGATATTCTCACTGAAATTTTTAACCCCTGGAATTAAGCAACACATTCCGCGAATAATGAGTCTGATTTTGACACCTGCATTGCTCGCCTCATACAGTTGGGCAATGATATGTTCATCACTGAGACTGTTCATCTTTAAAATCAGGTACGCATCCTTCCCTGATTTGGCTAATTTGATTTCGTTTTTGATTAAATGATGCAGCTTTTCTCGGCTTCCATAAGGCGAAACAATTAAGTGTTTATAATTTTTATGGAGCACTTTCTTTTTTAGACCACTGAAAAAATCAACCAAATCTGCAGTGATTAGTGGATTTGCAGTAAATAAACTATGATCGCAGTACAGCTTGGCTGTTTTTTCATTGAAATTTCCTGTCGCCAGGTACGCATAATGGACATGTTTCCCCTTTTCAATACGTGTTACTAAACAGGTTTTAGAATGCACTTTATGGTTGGGTATACCATAATTTACGGTCACTCCCGCTTCTTCCAGTTGTTTTGCCCAATTGATATTGGCTTGCTCATCAAAGCGAGCCTGAAGCTCAACTAGGCAGTACACCTTTTTCCCATTTTTGGATGCGTTGATGAGCGCGTTGATGATGTTAGATCCCGCAGCTAGACGATACAGGGTGATGCATATTTCTTTCACCTTAGGGTTGATGGCTGCTTCACGTAAAAAACGGATGACATAGTCAAAGGATTGGTAGGGCAGACTGATGAGGTAGTCTCTCGCGGCAATTTGTGGAAAAATGCTTTTCTCTGTCGAAAGGTTTTTAACGGAAATCGGATGCGCTTTAAAATATTCCAACGCAGGCCCCCCAACATTGGGGAATTCAATAAAATCTTTAAAATTATGGTATCGAGCTCCTAATATGAGCCCATCTGCCCTCAAGTTTAATGACGAGACTAGATAGGTAAGCATGTCTATGGGCATGTCGACATCGTACAACAAACGCATAGGCTCGCCATTACGGCGTTTCTGTAGTCCTTTGGTAAGGGCTTCAATAAACTTTTCACTCACATTGTGATCTAAGTCAAGCTCTGCATCTCGGGTCAACTGGATGGAGTAGGCGTCAATTTGATCATAATCGAAAATGAAAAAAATTTCATCCAAACAATACCGTATCACGTCATCTAATAATAGAATATACTTGACCTCATTGGTTGATGGGAGCACTATAAATCGGCTTAAATGATCATTGGGTATTTCAATAAGCGCATATGTGAGGGTCTCCTTCTCCTTAATCTTGGTTAGTTTAATGAGGAAATAAATAGACTGGTCTTTTAATTCGGGTAGTTTATCTCCCTTATGAATCATAATGGGGACCAATGTGGAGAGTACTTTTTCACGAAAAAACGCTTTCACAAATTGCCCGCGCGATGCATTCAGTTGTTTTTCATTGATAATAAATATTTTTTGTGCCGCCAGCTCTTTAATAATAATGTTTTCAAATAAGTATTTGAATTTGTGCTCCTGTTTGACAACATCATTTTTAATTTGATTTAGTATTCCCCTCGGATTATAACCTAATAACTCCTTCGACTTGGCATTTAGTTTTGAAAGGCGGTTCAATGTGGCTACGCGTATTCCGTAAAATTCCTCCAAATTAGAAGAAAATATGGCCAAAAAATGGATACGCTCAATCAGCGGAACTGAGGGATCAGCAGCTTCTTGCAGTACTCGGTCATTGAAATACAACCAACTTATTTCGCGATTGAGAAGCGGAATATTTTTCAGCATGAAGGATAAATAAACAAATCAAAAAATTAAACCTTGACAGAAACGTCTGATTTTTCCACTATCGGATTGGTCGTTAGGGCGGTGTCCTCTGGTTGGATCGTTGACGTATTCGAAAATGATTTAGGCGATGCAATGAGTTTTTTTGGTGCAGAGCGTGTTCTTCTCTTAACGGGTATTACTGCTTTTGGGGGATTGTTTGTTTTGATAGCTTTTGCAACTACTTTTTTCGCTTGTGCTAAAGACGTTTGTTTGGGTTTAGGTGGCATGCTTATCGCAGCTGTTGCACTTGTTGGTAGTCGTGTAAAGTCCTCGTCGATGTTTTTAAACTCGTCGGCTAGCTTTTTAGCTAAGCGTTTGCTCGCCTTATTTAAATCTTTCTCAATTTTTCTTCCAATAATTCCAAAGTTTTTGATAGACTCTGTCAATTTTTTGGAAATAGCACGCTGAAGCTCTTTTTTTATTTTACGTTTAATGGCTTTCTTAGAAAGCTTTTTGTCTGATTTTGTTTCGCTGCTTTTCATAAAAATTTGGGTTTGGATTCTTAATGTAGCTAATTTTATTTGTAATACAAAAGAGCAATGAGGGAAATAGTGTGGGTGGATGATTTTGATATAGTCTGTTAATTTGAAAAACACCAATAATATTCTCTCCTTTGAATACCGATTGTAATGTCAATCAATGATTCGGTTAAAATGGAACAATATATAAAGCACCCTGTGTTGATGAAGCTAGCAAAACTTGCTACGCAAAAAAAAATGGAAGTTTATGTGATTGGAGGCTTTGTAAGAGACCTTTTTTTAGATCGCCCCTCAAAAGACATCGATATCTTGGTCATTGGTAATGGAATAGAATTTGCCCAAGTGGTAGCCGAAAGCTTAGGTACCAATGTCTCTATTTTTAAAAATTTTGGTACCGCGATGTTGCGATATGGTGATTTAGAGCTTGAATTTGTGGGAGCTCGTAAAGAATCGTATCGGCTTGATTCGCGTAAGCCAATTGTGGAGGATGGGACTTTGGAGGATGATCAGAAGCGTCGAGATTTTACGATCAATGCCATGGCCATCAGTTTAAATCAAGTTGATTTTGGGACGCTTTTAGATCCTTTTGGTGGGATGGCAGATTTGCAAGCGAAACATATCCGCACGCCACTCGATCCCACCGAAACCTTTTCGGATGATCCTTTACGCATGCTCCGAGCCATTCGTTTTGCTACTCAGCTGGGTTTTAATATGGATCTCCAAGTTGTTGACGCGATTAAATTACGTGCTGAACGCATTAAAATTGTATCGACTGAGCGCATAACGGATGAGTTGAATAAAATTATTTTGGCTCCTCATCCTTCCGTTGGTTTCAGTTATTTGTTTGATACAGGTTTGTTGCAATACATTTTCCCCCAGATGATCGACCTGTATGGGGTTGAGATCGTGGATGGCAAAGGGCATAAGGATAATTTTTATCATACCCTGCAAGTCCTAGATAATATTGCTAAAACAACGGATGATTTATGGTTGCGATGGGCTGCTATTTTGCACGATATTGCTAAACCATCCACTAAACGTTTTGACAAGATACATGGTTGGACATTTCATGGGCATGAAGATCGAGGAGCGCGAATGGTCCCTAAAATATTTGCCCAATTGAAACTACCGCTCAATGAGAAAATGAAATTTGTACAAAAACTGGTACAATTACATTTAAGGCCCATCGTTCTTGCTCAAGATATTGTGACGGACTCTGCAGTCCGGCGATTGTTGTTTGAGGCGGGGGATGATATTGAAGCGCTGATGCTTCTCTGCCATGCGGATGTAACGACCAAAAATGAGTATAAGGTCAAAAAATATCGACAGAACTTTGAGCACGTTCGGCAAAAACTGAAGGATGTGGAAGAACGAGATCAAATGCGAAATTGGCAACCTCCAGTCACAGGTTTAGATATTATGAAAACCTTTGGGTTAAAAGCAGGTAAGGAGGTAGGGTTGATTAAAAACTACATACGCGAGGCCATCCTTGAAGGAGATATTAAAAATGAACGAGCCGAAGCAATGGATTTTATGATCAAAAAAGGAAGAGAAATGGGTTTAAATCCAATATTGAGCGACTGATATTTTGGTCTCGTGATACCAGAGGAATTGTTTGAACCGACAGTCGTATACCAACATTGTTGACAATTTGTACCTTTGAGCCTACAATAAAAAAAAAGCATATAATGGCTATTTACAGATTTAAAATTTCTTTTGAAGATTATGACGATGTGGTACGAGAGATTGATATCAGACCCAGTCAAACATTTGAGGACTTGCACCAAGCAATTCACCGCTCTACGGGTTACCATGCAGAAAAGTCGTCGTCATTTTATGTGAGCAATGATCAGTGGATCAAAAATGAGGAAATTGCGTATTTGCCTAATCAACGAAAAGTGGATAAGGGTGTCAAGCTGATGAGCAAAGCCAAATTGAGTGCGTTTATTGACGACCCACACCAAAAATTTTACTACACCTATGATTTTGATAAACCGCTTGATTTTCATGTCGAGTTGATTAAAATTCTTTTGAATGATGAAGTAGGGAAGGAGTACCCTTGCGTTGTGCGAAGCCTTGGAGAAGCTCCCAAGATACTAGAAAGTACTATTTTGCCAGCCGCAACATCCAGTGATCTAATAGGGGAGTTCGATTTTTTAAATGAGATTGATTTTGATCCCAAGGATGCTGAAGAAATAGAAAATATGAATGAGATGGGCATCAACACCGAGGATAAAGAAGAGGATGAAGATGATGACATGATGGATGAGTTCTCAGATCATGATGAATATGATGCAGATGATTCTCATAAGGACGATTATTAGCTTTTGAGTATCGAGTCGTGTATATTATATCCGATCAAGCTTTTCCCTCCGATATCCAATACTCAAATCTCCACACGCGAAGATGGTAAAAACGCTGATTGTGATTGTTGGTCCGACAGCCATCGGTAAGACGGCATTAGCGGTACAAATTGCTCAAAAATTTCAAACAGAAATTATTTCCGCCGATTCGCGTCAGTTTTATATCGAAACAGAAATTGGTACAGCCAAGCCTTCGTCAGTGGAATTGGCTGCTGCCAAACACCATTTTATTAATTCGCACCACATCACCGAAAATTTTACCGTTGGTGATTTTGAGACCCAAAGTTTAGCTAAACTCAATGAAATTTTCGAAAAAAATGATTTTGCTGTCCTTGTTGGGGGATCTGGCTTGTATATCAATGCTGTTTGTAATGGTTTTGATGATTTGCCTCGAGCATCGGCTGAGCTTCGTGCGCAGTTAAATCAGGACTTCCTTGATGAAGGAATTGAACCCTTGCAGCGTCGGCTTCAAGAATTGGACCCTCTTTATTTTAAGGAGGTCGACCTTCATAATCCACAGCGCATCATCCGAGCTTTAGAGGTTTGCATTTCTACAGGGATACCATTTTCCACCTATCGAACACGATCCCAAAAAACACGCGCATTTTTTTGTGTGAAAATTGGATTGAACACCAACCGGGGTCAACTTTATGATCGGATTAATAAACGAGTGGACCAGATGATCGCAATGGGCTTGGAAGATGAGGCGAAAAACCTCATGCCTTACCGACATTTAAATGCATTAAATACCGTGGGTTATTCCGAACTATTCGACTATTTTGATGGAAAAATAACGCGAAATGAGGCGATCGAAAAAATTAAACAAAACACACGTCGTTTTGCCAAGCGTCAACTGACTTGGTTCAGAAAAGACTTAGAAATTAATTGGTTTGAGCCGAGCGAGTCTTTTAACAAGACTCAACAAATACTGCTTAATCTGCCCTCAATCAATTGGGAACCGTAATCGCCTTCCACAGTAAATCCTTCAACTCGATGATTCCTTTTTGTGTTGACGAGGAAATGAATATGGTAGGTAGGGTGGGCAATTCTTTTTTAAGTTCATCTTCCAATTCACTGTCGAGTAGATCTGATTTAGTGATTGCCAGTACCCGAGGTTTGTGAATCAATTCGGGATTAAAATCTGCTAGCTCGCTCAATAATATTTGGTATTCTTCGATAATACTCCGGCTTGTATCAGCAGGAACCATAAATAGCAATACTGAATTGCGTTCAATATGACGTAAAAAACGTAGACCCAAGCCTTTTCCTTTCGAGGCTCCCTCAATAATTCCTGGGATATCAGCCATCACAAAAGATTTACTATCCCGGTAGGATACGATACCTAGATTAGGAACGAGTGTGGTAAATGCATAATCGGCAATTTCAGGTTTTGCTGCAGATACGACTGAAAGCAGCGTGGATTTTCCAGCATTTGGAAACCCAACTAAGCCTACATCAGCCAATAGCTTGAGCTCAAGTACCATCCATTCTTCTTTGCCTTCTTCTCCAGGTTGTGAAAACCGTGGTGTCTGTCGAGTAGCTGATTTGAAGTGCCAGTTTCCCAAACCACCTCGACCACCTGCTGTTAGAATTTTGGTTTCTCCATCTTTGGTGATCTCGAAGAGTATTTCGCCAGTTTCGGCATTTTTGGCGATGGTGCCCAAAGGCACTTCTAAAATTTCATCTTCACCTGTTTTGCCTGATTTTCGACCGCTGGCTCCAGGCATACCGTCTTTGGCAATGACATGCTTGCGATATTTTAAATGGAGTAAAGTCCAGTATTGGCTATTGCCTCTCAGAATGATGTGCCCTCCTCGGCCCCCATCACCACCGTCGGGACCTCCCATGGAGGTTAATACATCGCGATGTAAGTGTGCGGATCCTGCTCCACCATGTCCTGACCGACAACATATTTTAACATAATCAACAAAATTGGAACCCTGCGACACGTATCTTGAATTTATTAATTGTAGAAAATGAAATGTTGCTTCTAATGCTAGAGCAAAAATGAGTGAATACCTTAAATCGGAATATCTTTAGCCAGCGACCTTGCTGTTCAAGCGATCAACAACTTGCGATATCGAGGAAAATATATCCTCAATACCCCCTACACCATTAATACTAGTGAACTTATTTTGACCTTTGTAAAAATTGGCAACGACAGCAGTTTTGGCATTATACTCGCTGATACGTTTTCTGATCACTTCTGGATTTGCATCATCAGGGCGACAGGAATCTTTTCCTCTGAGTAATAACCTAGCCTCTAGTTCAGCATCGTCTACTTCTAGTGCAATCATTCCCGAAATAGAAGAACCTTTGCTTGCAAGTAATTGATCTAGTGCTTCTGCTTGTGCTACCGTGCGTGGAAAACCGTCAAAAATGAAGCCGTTTGCATTCTTGTTAGAATCTAGTTTGTTACTAATCATGCTAATAACAACTTCATCTGGAACAAGAAAACCTTGATCCATTAATTTTTTGGCTTCTTTACCCAGAGGTGTCTCTTTCGAAATTTCGTTTCTAAGAAGATCTCCCGTAGAAAGATGCACCAACTGATGTTTCTCAATTAGCTTCTGAGATTGTGTCCCTTTGCCAGCGCCCGGAGGACCAAACAGTACCAAGTTTAGCATTCGTTTGTCTTGAAATTTTAAAAGCCTTTTCTAGAAAAGGCTTTGTACTTGGTGGACCTGAAGGGAGTCGAACCCCTAACCTCC
>CAIOLR010000173.1 GCA_903859135.1 uncultured bacterium
ACCAGTTTTTGTTATAAATACATCCATTTATTGCATAATTTTATACACATATTTTAATGTAAATTGTTAATAATGTGATACTTGATTCCTTTTTGAGGACCGACTATTTACTTAGTTGAGTAGAAGCGATTTTTTTATTTGGGAATATCCGCCAGTATGATTTTTTTTATGAAGTGTTTATATTTTCGGGTATAAAGCGTACTTTTGCAAACTGAAAATCCCTATTCATTTGGGATGTTTTTTGATCTGGATTACGAATTACCAAAGATAATTATGCCAAACATTGGAAAAATTGCACAAATTATTGGGCCTGTGGTGGATGTCAGTTTTGCTGATGCAGCCCATCTCCCCAAAATTTATGACGCATTAGAAATTGTTAAAGATAATGGACAAAAAATTGTCTTAGAGGTTCAACAGCACTTGGGTGAGGACGCTGTTCGTGCGATCGCAATGGACTCGACCGATGGTTTAGTTCGCGGAATGCGCGTGTTAGATACGGGTGCTGCGATCAAAATGCCTGTAGGCGATAAAATCAAAGGCCGTTTATTTAACGTAGTTGGTCAAGCAATTGATGGCATCGGTTCTGTAGATAATACAGATGGTTATCCAATTCACAATACTCCTCCAAAATTTGATGAGCTGTCTACCGAAACGGAAGTTTTGTTTACAGGGATCAAAGTAATCGATTTACTAGAGCCTTATGCAAAAGGGGGTAAAATCGGATTATTTGGTGGTGCTGGTGTTGGTAAAACCGTGTTAATCATGGAGCTGGTAAATAATATCGCGAAAGCATATGCTGGTTTATCCGTTTTTGCTGGTGTGGGTGAGCGTACGCGAGAAGGAAACGACTTGCTGCGCGAGTTTATCGAATCGGGTGTAATTAACTATGGCGATGCTTTCAAGCATTCGATGGAGAAAGGTGGTTGGGATTTGAGCTCCGTTGATAAAGAAAAATTAGAAGAGTCAAAAGCTACACTCGTATTTGGTCAAATGAACGAGCCTCCTGGTGCTAGAGCTCGTGTTGCCCTGTCTGGATTAACCGTAGCGGAATATTTTCGTGATGGTGATGGCGAGGGTCAAGGAAAAGATATTCTTTTCTTCGTGGATAATATTTTCCGCTTTACGCAAGCTGGGTCAGAAGTGTCAGCCTTGTTAGGAAGGATGCCTTCTGCAGTGGGTTATCAGCCGACACTTGCTACCGAAATGGGTTTGATGCAAGAACGTATCACTTCGACGAAACGTGGTTCGATCACGTCTGTACAAGCTGTTTATGTTCCGGCGGATGATTTGACGGACCCTGCTCCCGCAACTACATTTGCACATTTGGATGCTACTACGGTATTGTCTCGTAAAATTGCTGAGTTGGGTATTTATCCAGCAGTAGATCCATTGGATTCTACTTCGCGGATTTTAAGTCCTACTATTTTAGGAGATGAGCATTACAACACGGCTCAACGTGTGAAAGAAATTTTGCAACGCTACAAGGAGCTTCAAGATATTATAGCCATTTTAGGTATGGACGAGTTGTCTGAAGAAGATAAGTTGGTTGTAGCCAGAGCGCGTCGTGTACAACGTTTCCTTTCGCAGCCATTCCACGTAGCAGAGCAATTTACAGGTTTAAAAGGTGTTCTCGTTGATATAAAAGATACGATCAAAGGTTTCAATATGATTATGGATGGTGAAGTGGACGAATATCCAGAAGCAGCATTCAACCTCGTTGGAACGATTGAAGAAGCTATTGAAAAAGGCAAAAAAATATTAGCAGAATCAAATTAGTGCTGAGTAATGAAGTCAGTCGTACTGAGATAGATCGGGACACTGACTTCGTTACTAGGTACTCAGTACTAAAATTCAAATGAAACTAGAAATTTTAACTCCAGATAAAATAGTGTATGAAGGCGATGTTACATCTCTAACTGTACCTGGAACGATGGGGTCTTTTCAGATATTAAGTGACCATGCTCCTATTATCTCTACGCTTGAGCAAGGTAGCATCACCGTACAGAGCACTCAGAAAGGTATTGAAACATTTTCTGTTAAAAGTGGTGTTGTAGAGGTGCTTGACAATAAGGTCATGGTTTTGGTCGAAGGGTTATCTCCCCATTAGACTCAAGCGATGTAATGGGCAAAGGTGGTGCTATTTAGTTTCTTTTCTAATATTCAAATCGTAATCCATTTGTAAGTGTAACCAAAAATTGCCACCAATTCCAGTTTCACTCTCTAGCTTGAGAGCCATGTTTGTGGTTATATTTCTGTTCCCTTTTACAATATTGTTAAAGTGGGACGGATAGATACCAAGTTTTACCGCCATGGCTGATTTATGTATGTTTCTCTCTTTCAATTCATCAGCCAATATATAGCCAGGATGTAGCCTGATGTCCAAATGAACTTCTTTACCGTCCCTGTCTATTATTTTATCGTGTCTCATCCGTTTATTTAATACCTTTAAGTGTATAAATTTGTTTGAATTATTTTCTAAGATTTTCTTAGAGCCTGTTTAAATTTTATTCAAC
>CAIOLR010000174.1 GCA_903859135.1 uncultured bacterium
CGTGATAAGCCAGTGGCCGTAGTTTTTCCCAAACTTGACAACAAATAATCTGTGTATAAATCTCTAATCTTCGCTTTGTCCATCTTGCAAAAATAGTCTATCATATAAATATGAAAAATAGGGGCTGCGTAACATCAGTTACCTAACTAACGTTGTGAAACTCGACATGAGAGATCATTTACTAGCGTTTGTAAGTGATCTCTCCAATTTTATAAATGGTGAAATAATAGCTGCTACCAAGTATTAACTTTACCCCCATGCAGCAATCGGACAACATTATTCAATCAACTGATTTCAGATCACTAGCCCGTACACTCACGCGAGTGGAAAATGATTTATCTGGATCCGCTCAAATTTTAAAAAGTCTGGAGCATCTTCATACACCCGTTATTGGGATTACGGGACCACCTGGTGCGGGCAAAAGCACCTTGGTTAATCAATTAATTAATAAACTAAGTGCTAATGGTAAACGAATTGCCATTTTAGCTATCGACCCAAGCTCTCCATTCAATATGGGTTCGTTACTAGGCGACCGGATTCGGATGATAGAACAGTTCAATAAGCCCAATGTATACATCCGCTCTTTGGCTACAAGAGGTTCTTTGGGAGGATTGTCTGCAAAAACCATTGAAATGACCGACGTGCTGAAATCCGGCGGTTTTGATTACATCATCATCGAAACGGTGGGCGTTGGGCAGTCGGAAGTAGAAATAGCAGGCATTGCTGATATTACGATAGTGGTTCTAGTACCTGAAGCAGGTGATGAAATCCAAAGTATTAAATCAGGTTTGATGGAAATTGCAGATATTTTCGTAATCAACAAAGCAGACCGTGAGGGGGCGGATACGTTTACAAGCAATATTCAAAAACTAGTCCACCAAAAATCCACGCTGATACCTGTCATCAAAACAATCGCCGAAAAATCAGAAGGGATTTCGGAGCTTTTAGAAGCCATCAAAAATCAACCCTATTCAGAAAATAAACGAAAACTATTCCTCCTAACCGAAAAAGCGTGGAAATTGATCCAGAATAAAAGAATGGGTGACATCAACAAACAGAAGCTCCAAGAACGCATTGCTGAAGCCTCTCAACAAACTGATTTTAATTTGTATCAGTTTATTGAGCAATTTTAATTGTTTAATTCTTCTGAAAGCGACCACGAGTTCATGATGCTTTCTATTTCCTCTGCCTCCAAGGGGATATCTGCCATTAAGTCAACATTACCCTCACGTGTGATCAAAATATTATTTTCAAGACGAATACCTAAACCTTCCTCCTGAATATAAATACCTGGTTCGCAGGTTAAAATATTACCCACCTCAAAAGGTTTATACCTACTTGCAAAATCATGAACATCTAAACCAAGATGATGAGAGGTACCATGCATAAAATACTTTTTATAGAGAGGAATTTTGGGATCTTGTTTAGCCACATCATGCTTATCGAGCAAGCCTAATTTAATCAATTCGCTTTCCATGATTTTACCAACCTCATCGTGATATTCGTTCCAGATAGTCCCAGCGATCAGCATTTTTTGAGCTTCCTTCATCACATGCAAAACAGCATTGTACACATCCTTCTGACGTTTTGTAAACCGGCCATTCACTGGTATAGAGCGACTCATATCCGCATTATAATTGGCATATTCTGCACCAAAATCAAATAGGATCACGTCCCCATCTTTACACACTTGATTATTGTCGTTATAATGCAAAATATTGGCATTTGCCCCAGAAGCAATAATCGGCGTATATGCATGCCCGGTTGCCCGTTGACGTATAAATTCATGTATGATCTCGGCCTCAATTTCATACTCAGCAACACCTGGCTTCACAAATTTTAAAACTCGAATAAAAGCGTCTCGTGTAATGTTACATGCTTTGCTCGTTAACGCACCTTCGACAGCTGATTTCACCACTCGGAGATCACGTAAAATAGGTGCCGACCGTTCGTAATGATGCAATGGATATCGTTGTTTTAGATCTTGGATAAAACGAACATCCCGGTAGGGAACCGTGTGCACATACCGATCGTTCTCATTCGTGTTTAAATAAATTGTTTCTGCATAATGAATAATCATTGACAAGGTATCCCAAAAGCGATCCAACCAAACAATTTGTGCGATGCCAGAAGCTTTTTTCGCTTCTTCTTTTGTGTATTTATGTCCTTCCCAAACGGCTATTTGCTCGCTTGTTTGTCTTAAGAACAGTACTTCTCGATACAAAGTATCAGGGCAGTCTGGAAATAAAATCAACACAGTTTGCTCCTGATCAATCCCCGTCAGGTAAAATAGATCTGGATTTTGCTTAAACACATAAGCCTGATCCCCACTTCTCGGGAATTCATCATTTGCCTGAAATATGGCTATTGAGTTGTTTTTCAGTCGATCGGTAAAACTTTTACGATTGTTTTTGAAAAAGTCAGCATCTATTGAGGTGTACTTCATAATATAAAAATTAGAAATAGTGAGTGAATATGGTTTCTAGATAGCGAAAAAATAAGGAATTAGAAAATCATGACAAGATAGCGGTGAAATTCACATGTGTATAAATTTATTTTTCAATGACCGTAAAATCATCCTAAACTGATATTCAACAATTTGCGAATAGAAAGGTAAACTAAGTTTAAAATAGCTTTGTTACCTTTGCAGAGAAAAAAAATCACAAGGATGTTATGATAGAGGTAGGCCACACGTTGGTACATGAAGATGTAATAGCAGAAAATTTTGTATGTAATTTAAACAGATGTAAAGGTGCATGTTGCATCGAAGGTGATTCGGGAGCTCCCCTAGAGCGAGCAGAGCTAGCAATATTGGATGAAATATATCCACACGTAAAACCTTACATGACAACAAAAGGCGTCGAGGCTATTGAGTTATCAGGAACATCTGTAAAGGATTTTGAAGGAGATTTTACAACCCCCTGTGTAGATACGAATAAGGAATGTGCATATGTTACTTGGGAAAATGGGATTACTAAATGTGCAATCGAAAAAGCGTATGAGGATGGGAAAATCAGTTGGAAGAAACCCATATCCTGCCATTTATATCCCATACGTATTACACAATATCCCGAGTTTGAAGTTCTTAAATATGATCGCTGGAATATTTGCAGTCCAGCTTGTAGCTTTGGCAATGAATTAAAAGTTCCAGTTTATCAATTTTTAAAAGAACCTCTTATTCGAAAATATGGCACCGATTGGTATGTTGAATTGGAGAAAAAAATCGCGCACAGTTCCACACATTAATAAAAAACAAACCCTTTGAAAGGAATCATACTAGCAGGAGGTTCGGGCACTAGATTGCACCCACTCACATTGGCAATAAGTAAACAAATGATGCCCGTTTACGACAAGCCCATGATTTATTATCCCTTGTCAATACTCATGTTGTCTGGCATTCGCGAGATACTCATCATTTCGACGCCACATGACTTGCCTCATTTTAAAAAATTATTAGGTGATGGAAGCTCCATTGGTTGCCAATTTTCATACCAAGTACAAGAGATACCCAACGGACTTGCGCAAGCATTTGTCATTGGTGAAGAATTTATTGGAAAAGATAAAGTAGCACTGATACTGGGTGATAATATTTTCTACGGAGATGGGATGTCTAAACTTCTTCAAACGATGAGTGATCCCGAAGGAGGGGTTGTCTTTGCATATCCCGTTTCTGATCCTGAACGATATGGAGTGGTAGAGTTTGATCAAGCGAATCAAGTGATATCGATTGAAGAAAAGCCTCAAAAACCAAAATCAAATTATGCAGTACCGGGTTTGTACTTCTACGACAACTCGGTGGTCGATATTGCCAAAAATATCCATCCATCGCCACGCGGCGAATACGAAATTACGGATGTAAACAAAGAATATCTCCGATTAGGAAAACTGAAAGTGGGAGTTTTAAGTCGCGGTACAGCTTGGCTAGATACGGGTACTTTTGCCTCACTCATGCAAGCAAGTCAGTTTGTACAAATTATAGAGGAACGTCAAGGACTTAAAATAGGATGCATCGAGGAGGTAGCCTATCGCATGGGCTTCATTAATGAAGAGCAGTTATGCAAGGTGGCCGATTCACTCATCAAAAGTGGTTATGGGCAATATTTATTGAATTTGGTTAAATAACATGAGGCCACGACATTACTGCCCGTAGAATTTTTCTACGGATTAACGAATGGAGAGAAGTCTAATCCAAAAAATATTTTGCCCATAAATAATACCTTTGACACTTTCAAACATATCATAATAAACAACACTTATTTAATGAAAACTGCTTTAATAACAGGTATTACAGGTCAGGATGGTGCTTATTTAGCCGAATTTCTTCTCAAGAAGGGCTACTTTGTACATGGACTGAAACGCCGTAGTTCTTTGCTTAACACCGATCGAATAGATCATTTATATCAAGACCCACACGAAGATAACTTGAATCTAAAACTTCACTATGGAGACCTCACAGATTCTACCAATCTAATCCGCATTATTCAGGAAACGCAGCCCGACGAAATTTACAACTTGGCAGCAATGAGCCACGTAAAAGTTAGTTTCGACACGCCCGAATATACCGCCAATGCCGATGGGATAGGTACACTTCGTATTCTCGAAGCCGTTCGTTTGCTTGGCTTAGATAAAAAAACACGTATTTATCAAGCTTCTACCTCCGAATTATACGGGCTGGTACAGGCCGTTCCTCAAAATGAAACAACGCCATTTTATCCTCGCTCTCCCTATGCAGTAGCCAAAATGTATGCGTACTGGATCACGGTTAATTATCGCGAAGCATATCAACTATATGCTTGCAACGGAATATTATTTAACCATGAGAGCCCTATCAGAGGAGAAACATTTGTGACACGAAAAATAACACGTGCGGCAGCAAAAATAGCCCTTGGGCTACAAAACTGCCTTTTCTTAGGTAACCTATCTGCTCAACGCGACTGGGGACATGCCAAAGATTATGTGGAGGCCATGTGGTTGATATTGCAGCAAGAAAAACCAGAAGACTACGTGATAGCCACTGGAGTGACCACATCTGTGCGTGATTTTGTACGAATGGCTTTCGCAGAACTCGGTATCGAAGTTGAGTTTAGTGGAAAAGATGCACTAGAGCGTGGCGTAATTATCGATTTAGATATGGTGAAATGTACGGATCTTGGTCTCAAGATGGATCAATTAAAGCTAGGCCAAACAATCGTAAAGGTAGATCCTAAATATTTCCGTCCTACAGAAGTTGACCTGCTACTAGGGGATCCCACCAAATCTAAAACTCAATTGGGGTGGAAACCCCAATATGACCTTCCAACATTAGTTCAAGAGATGGTACAATCAGATTTAATTTTGATGAAAAAAGATGAGTATCTCAAACAGGGCGGATTTAGTGTATTAAACTATTTTGAGTAGAGATTACAATCCATTTCGGCAAACTCAATAAAATAAGACTTGAGCTTGCCGAAATACCCAATTTACAGTCGCTGTTAAAATTGTTTTAAGAATAAAATGACCAGAGAACGATTTTGATACGTGGGTGTGAGCATGAATTTCATATGGCGATTGTGGCAGAATTTTCTTTTCAAATAGGGATACGTGATATAAGCAAGTTTGGTAGAAATAATACCAAATCCGGCTCCAGCCACTACATCGCTAAACCAATGTTTGTTATTGTACATTCTGAATATTCCTGTGGTGGTAGCAACAGCATAGCCAGCAATTCCGTACCATGGGGAAACATCTTTGTATTCCTGTCTGATAAATTCGGCTCCAACAAAAGCTGTGGCGGTATGTCCCGAGGGAAAAGATCTATAATCAGACCCATCTGGACGAAGCCTGTCGCTGTTATTTTTAATGATACTAACTGATCCTCCCATCAACATCAATGATATACCGTAAATAATACTGGCATCTAAAACTTTATTTTTCCCTTTAATCCCAGCTATGTTTAGGCCATATACAGCCACCGCAGGTGCAAACTGTATGTAGTCATCTAAATGGTTGCGAAAATTTGGATGATGACCTCTGATTTCTGACCGAATATGATCGTCTAAATTCCGAATAGTGGGGTTTGAAATAGAAACGATCCCATAGCCAACAAATACAGCAGGAATGATAAAGTCACCTACTTTTGGTGACTTTGAACTATTTGGTGTTGCTAACGTATCCGATAAAACTATCGGATTATTTTTTTTAGGTAATAGAATGCCTTGTGCATTCGCTATGCCTATTGCAGCTGTAATGCATAAAAAAGACAATAAAGCTTTCATCATTCATTCTGATATTTTTTAAATTAAACAGGTATTACTCTTTCGTTTAACCTTTTAGGATTAAAAACGAAGTAAACCCCACTGAGGCACATCATGGCAGAAATGCAATAAAACAACAAGCTTATTAACACTGCAGTATGTTGATTTAATGCCAAATAATTTGCTCCATACACAAAAACTAATTCTCTAGCCCCCAAGCCCCCTACTGTAAAAGGAAAAATAGCGACTAATGAGGATACCAGAAACACGAGCAAATAGGGTGAATACTTGCCATCTAAATGTAGTGCATACAGTAAAAAAGTAGCACACAACACCTGAAGAGATTGCACAAACAACGCTTTAATATGAGTAGTGATGAAATGAGATCTATATTGATTAAAATAAAAATTGACCACCAGCCAATAAACAGCTGTTCCTACAACGACCACAGTAATGGGAATCCAACTAGGAATATGAAGACCAGGAATAAAAACAATGAGTACAGCAGTAATCAGACTTAATGCCCACAGTCCACTTAATCGATCAAAAAAGATAGAAAAAAGCAAATCCTTTCCTCGTACATTGTATTTTTTCTTCAAAAAAAACACTTTATAACCATCTCCTCCTATCCCACCAGGTAAAAATAAATTGTAAAACATTCCAAGGAGATACACTTTAAAATTGAGTACCCCCGAAAGCTGCAAACCAATACTTTTAAAAAATGTGTTTAACCTCGATGAAGCAACAATTTGTGAGGCTACAAAAAACAAGAGGGCGATCAATAGGTATAGGAAGTCGGCATTAGTAAATGCTTCTTCGATGTCAGTGAGCTTTACCTTTTTGAAAACTAGATATAGAGACAATCCAGTAATCAAAAATTTTAAAAAAAGCTTAGTAAAGCTCCAGAGTTTTTTTTTACACATCAAACGTATTGCTAAAGTTAATTTTAGGGCATTCGCTTAACCCAAATTATTGTTTGTACGCTCGTAACGTATCATTTCTGCATAACTGAATCCCATAAGCATTGCATTTACCGTCATCCCCATTCGTTTTATGCGTGTTTCAATCGTTTTTGCGCTGTTTATCCAGTTGATAAAATAGTTTCGGTGTGATTTAGGCAGTTTATCAAAACTGTGCAAAACACCTTCCTCCTGCAAACACATACGCAAATCTTCAGGGGTATCTATTTTAAAATCTTGATCTTCTTCCAAACGAAGCTGAAGTATACTCCCTTCAGTCTTTTTTAACTTTTCTCTCAAACTTGCATTCAATGGTAAAATAAAACTGCCTCCCCCCATGGGAAGCAAAGCCAAACCACTTACTGGAGTATGATCGAGCATTCCCTTTACTCTGAAACTTTTTTTAATCTCGGGATTTAACTGTTGGGCTATATCGGCTGAAATATCCACATACGTCCAACCTTTTTTTTTCGCCCATCTGTTCGAAACAATGAATAAGTGTGGCAAAGGTAACCATATCCTAAATATTTACAAAAGAGGTAATTGAGCGCAAATTTGGGCAAAATTCCAAAATTTGGAACATCCTCAGGCCCAACATCAAAATTTCTCTTCTACGCCCAACCCAAAAAGTGCAAAATCATATTTCACAGGATCGTTTGCATCGAATTCACGTAGATGATCGGTCAGTTCGATGGCTGTCTGCCAGTCTGTTTGTTTGCGATCAATCAAACCAAATCGCCGAGCTACTCGATCTACGTGCACATCACAGGGACAAATAAGAGATGCCGGCTCCATTCGTTTCCAAATACCAAAATCAACCCCTCGATCATCAAAACGGATCATCCAGCGCAAAAACATATTAAGACGTTTGCACGTTGATTTTTGTAAAGGAGACGATACATGCTTGACGGTACGCCTAGGAAAATCGGGGAGTGAGAAAAAAGTTTTTCGAAAATGATTTAACGCTTGTTCGGCACTCCAATTAATCGTTTCTCCATCCGGACAAAAGGCAGTTTCGAGCGTATCGGATTGTTGGTAATGTTGCTTGAAAAACTCAATAAAATAGAGCGTATCGGTATCATTAAATGTACGATGCTTGAAGCCGATAAAGCGTTTAAGATCGGCTTCTTGATGATTTTGAATAAAATCGTAAGGAGCACCATCCATCAAACGAATCAACTCTTTTGATTTATTGATAATCGTAATACGCTGTCCCCAAGCTAAAATTGCTGCCCAAAAACCCATAATCTCCCTATCCTGCTTCAGCGAAAATTGATGGGGTATAATGATAGGATCCTTCTCAATAAAATCAGCCCGATTGTATTGATCAACTTTGGCATCCAAAAAACCCTTCAGATCCTCACGTTGCCATTGCGACAAGCTCAATGTCCAAGGGTTTATTAAAGTTTTAATGTCAGGCATCCAAAAATCAGGCAAGCGCTTGTTTCAAATCGGCTAACAAATCCTCTATATCTTCCACTCCAACGCTTAAACGCAACAAACTATCTACGACTCCTGCTTTCTCGCGTTCTTCTTTGGGAATGGATGCATGTGTCATACTTGCCGGATGATTAATTAAGGACTCTACTCCGCCCAAAGATTCGGCTAAAGAGAAGACCTTGAAAGAAGATGCGACACGGAAGGTTTCATTCAAATCGGCACCTTTCATGGTAAACGAAATCATCCCACCAAAATCTCGCATTTGTTTTTTTGCAATCTCATGATTGGGGTGATCTGTAAAACCTGGCCAATACAATTTATCTACTTTAGGATGTAATTTCAGAAACGCTGCAATTTGACGACCATTCTCGCAATGGGCTTTCATTCGCAGGTGCAATGTTTTGATTCCTCGCAAAACTAGAAAACTATCCATCGGTCCAGGTGTTGCGCCACATGAATTATGGATAAAAGCCAATTGATCATACAGTTTCTCATCATTCGTGAGCAAAGCTCCCATAACGACATCCGAGTGCCCGCCCAAATATTTAGTCACCGAATGCATCACAATATCGGCACCTAAGTCTATCGGATTTTGAAGATATGGCGAAGCAAAGGTATTGTCAACCGCAAAAATAACCTGATTGGCTTTCGCAATTTTAGATACAGCCTCAATATCTACGATTTGCATGGTTGGATTCGTAGGTGTTTCTATCCACAGCAGTTTAGTATTGGCATTGATGTAGTTATTGATGTTGTTTGCATCAGCCATATCAATAAAATGGAATTTGATTCCATAATTGGCAAAAACCTTCGTAAACATGCGATACGAGCCTCCATACAAGTCATTCCCTGTAATCACCTCATCACCCGGGCGAAGTAATTTTACTACGGCATCTGTTGCTCCCATCCCACTGGAAAAAGCAAGCCCATACTTTGCATTTTCTAATGCTGCTAAACAGTCTTCCAACGCTTTTCGTGTAGGATTTTTACCTCTGGCATATGCATACCCTTTATGCTTACCTGGCGACTCCTGCCAATACGTGGATGTTTGATAAATAGGCGTCATAATAGCTCCTGTAGTTGGGTCAGGATGCTGACCTGCATGTATTGCTTTTGTTCCGAATTTCATTATATTGGCGTGGGTGTGTATTTTTCAAAAATACGGCTTCTTCGATTATAAAACAGGGCATTATCAATATTTCCTATTCAAATATCAGGTCATCTCATATAACGACTAAACTTATAAAAACGATGAAAAGAACATTCAATCTATGGCTTCTTATTTTAGGGGTGATCACCCTTACATTTTGGTCTTGTAAAAAACAAGATCAGCCAACCGACAATCAGGATAGCACATCCGTATCAGATAATGCGCAAGCAGATGAAACATTTACGGATGTTTTTACAAGTGTCAACGCGGCAGCATCCGAACAGCCTAATTTATTTTCTAGCAACGACACAGAAAGAGCAAATGCCGCGACTGCAGCTGGTACTACCATAAGTACCCTCGATCTAGGAGGAGTGAACCCACACACAAGCACTCCGTGTGCAAGCGTTAGTGTGACACTTACAAACAATACGTGGCCCAAAATAGTCACATTTGATTTTGGTACTGGGTGCACAAACAATGGAGTAACCCGATCAGGGAAAATTATAGCTGCATTTTCAGGCCCAATTACGACAACAAATTCATCTCTTACGATCACCTTTAATAATTATACCGTTAACGGCACAATAGTTGGAGGAACAAAAGTGGTCACCAATAATGGCCCCAATCAAACAACCCGAAATTACGTCTTCACCCACGTTGTTTCGAATGCTACTTTAGTTAATGCTGCTACTGGGCTCAATCTCTCTTGGAATTCAACGAAAAAATTTGAATGGACTGAAGGAATGGGCACCTCTACCCGCTTAGATGATGTATTTTCAATTACAGGGTCTGCATCGGGAACCAATTCTAAAGGAAATGCGTTCACCATACTTATTACCAAACCATTTATTAGGCAATTAGCATGTCGATTTATCGTTTCTGGAACAGTTCAAACGACAGAAAGTACAAGAAAATTTACTAGGGTTTTAG
>CAIOLR010000175.1 GCA_903859135.1 uncultured bacterium
AATGATCCAGAGAGAGAACAGGGAAGAGATATCAATAGCAACTATAGCACAACCTGCTCAATAAAAAATCAATTTCTAAATTCATTCAATTCAAACGGTAAAGCAGGCATTGTAGAAATTATAAATCCACTCTTAATCCCAGAAAAGGGATAAGAGCTTAAAATTGAGCAGATTTCAAAAAATCATCTGACTTATCTGAAAAAAAATTGAATGATAATATACCTTCTTATTTTCTTTAAAACTTCTAATCAAGTTTTGAATTGATTTTCCGAAAATAGACGGTAAGGTCCTCAATAATCATCTTAAAAACTAATTCAATAGTTAAAACGTAACAGTCAATATAACGAGGTATTGACAAGCCTGGCTAGCAGTATTTTCTCCTCAATGAGGAAGTTTTCACGAGAAAGTTATCCATTCGACAAAGCCGCCGCCCCACTCACAATTTCCGTCAATTCGGTAGTAATAGCCGCCTGACGCGCTTGATTGTATGATAATTTTAATGCTTTTAACAGATCACCTGCATTTTCGGTAGCCTTGTCCATTGCCGTCATACGAGCGCCATGCTCTGACGCATGAGAATCTAGGACAGCTTTATACAAAGCTACTTTAATCGATTTAGGAATCAATTGCGCTACAATAGCCTCCTGAGATGGCTCAAATATATAATCTACTTGTTTTCCTGAAGCTGTATGAGAAGTCTCTACATGATTTACGGGCAATAACTGCTCAGTTGTAAGAATTTGTACTGCTGCATTTTTAAACTGATTATAAACCAACTCTACCCGATCATATTCACCAGCAGCAAATAACGTCATCACCTGTTCGGCAATTTTTGAAACATTTTCAAAAGTCAGCTCATTGTACAATTCATTGTTATTCCCAATGACGGTGTATTTTCGTTTTTCGTAAAACTCCTGTACTTTTTTCCCAATAGCGATAAGGTGTAAATTCCCTTTACGATACTGTTCAGCATACTTCTCAGAAACTAACAGGTTCGTTGCTTTGATCACATTCATATTAAATGCTCCAGCAAGGCCACGATTAGAACTGATCGTAATGAGCAACACCTTCGACATCCCTCGATCGTGAACAAATGGCGAACTTGAGCCCTCTAGATTGCTTAAAAGCCCCGTCAGCATTTCTTTCATTTTATTGGCGTAAGGCCGCAACTGCACGATTGCATTGGTAGCACGTTTCAATTTTGCAGCCGAAACCATTTTCATAGCCTTAGTAATCTGCTGTGTCGAACTGACGGATGAAATACGATTTCTTACTTCTTTTAAATTAGCCATCTTTTAGTATTGGCTGCTTACCACGGAGGTACTATACAGCTTTATTTTTGTGAATAATGATGGGTTCTATGAGATAACCATATAGAACCCTCTCCTTCGGATAAGGCAGGGTCAAGCTTTTAATATCTTCCCGCCAATTCCTTAGCCACCGTTTCAAGTATATTGGTGATTCCATCATCCAATTTTCCTGCTTTTAAGCCCTGTAACACCTCTGGGTGACGTTGCTCTAATTGTTGAACATACTCATCCTCGAACGCTTTCACTTTATTAATGGGTACACTACGCAATAAGCCTTTGGTACCGATATAGATAATGGCTACTTGCTTCTCTACAGCTACTGGCGAAAACTGACCTTGTTTGAGAATTTCCACATTTCGCGCACCTTTATCTAATACGGATTTGGTAGCTGCATCCAAATCGGATCCAAACTTAGAGAAAGCCTCTAGCTCACGATATTGTGCCTGATCAAGCTTCAATGTACCAGCCACTTTTTTCATCGACTTAATCTGCGCATTACCTCCCACACGAGAAACCGAAATACCCACGTTAATCGCTGGGCGCACACCCGCATTAAATAAGTTGGATTCCAAAAATATCTGACCATCTGTGATTGAGATCACGTTGGTGGGAATATATGCCGATACGTCACCTGCTTGCGTTTCGATAATTGGCAATGCGGTTAGTGATCCACCTCCTTTTACAATACCCTTGATTGACTCTGGCAAATCATTCATTGCTTGCGCGATATCATCGTTAGAATTGATCTTTGCAGCACGCTCCAATAAACGACTGTGCAGGTAAAATACGTCTCCAGGATAAGCCTCACGACCTGGTGGACGACGTAACAATAAAGATACTTCACGATAAGCAACTGCTTGTTTTGACAAATCGTCGTAAATAATCAATGCAGGTCGGCCTGTATCGCGGACAAATTCCCCAATGGCAGCACCAGCAAATGGCGCATAAAATTGCATCGGAGCCGGGTCTGCAGCCGAAGCAGCAACGATCACGGTATAAGGCATCGCACCTTTTTCTTCCAATGTCCGTACAATTTGAGCTACGGTCGAATTTTTCTGACCGATCGCTACATAAATACAAAACACAGGCTGGCCCGCTTCATAAAATTCCTTTTGGTTGATGATGGTATCAATACAAACAGCTGTTTTACCTGTTTGACGATCACCGATCACCAACTCGCGCTGACCACGACCGATAGGAATCATTGCGTCAATCGCTTTAATTCCTGTTTGTAATGGTTCCGTAACTGGCTGACGATAGATCACACCTGGTGCTTTACGCTCCAAAGGCATCTCGTAAGTAACTCCAGCAATTGGTCCCTTGCCATCAATAGGCTGTCCCAACGTATTCACTACACGGCCCAACATGCCATCACCCACTTTGATAGAAGCAATTTTATTGGTTCGCTTGACGGTATCGCCTTCTTTAATCTCATCAAAAGCACCCAATAATACTACCCCAACATTATCCTGCTCCAGGTTTAAAACAACACCTTGCAATCCATTCTCAAACTCAACAAGCTCACCTGATTGAACCTTGGTTAAACCATAAACACGTGCAATACCGTCGCCCACTTGCAATACTGTACCAACCTCTTCCAATTCGGCTTCTGATTTAAAGCCGGATAATTGTTGTCTTAAAATCGCCGAAACCTCGTCTGGTCTTACTTCTATCATTTTTATTCTGATTGTTTGTAAATCGTTGTTGTTGTTATAATCTTAAGCTATCACCTTTTGAGTAAATTCTTTCCTTAGTTTTTGCAACTGACTAAGGATGCTCGTATCAATTTGCTTATCACCCACTTTTAGCACAAATCCAGCTATCAATTTAGGATCGACTTTTTCTATTAAAATCACTTCACCCTTTGTAACACGGGTCACTGTACTTTCTATCTTTCTTTTATTATCCTCATTCAAAGCAACAGCGGAAGTAACAATAGCTTTTACCATATTTTTGCAAACATGGTACTCATTTATAAATTCTTTTGCAGTGGCATACAAAATACCTGAACGCCCCTTGGTGATCACAATCTTAAAAAAAGAAAGAACGAGGAAGTCGAATCTGCCTGCAAATACAGCATTCAAAATATGCGTTTTTTTATCTGGACCAATGATCGGATTTTTTAATACAGCCCTTAACGTCGGGTTAGCCTGGCATGTATCAATAAATAATTCAATATCATTTTTAACTGACTCCAAGATATTCTGCTCTTGAGCCAAATCAATTAATGATTTTGCGTACCGTGATGCTACTTTTACTTCAGACATGATTTATGCGTATTGCGTATTGCGTATTGGGATATTCAGTATAATCATCTCAGTACGCAATAAGCATTTAATTTAATTCTATTCTTTCCAACAGATCAGTGACCAAAGCTTGTTGCTTTTTATGATCTTCGAATTGTTTACGTAAAATTTTAGTAGCAATGTCTAAAGAAAGTGTTGCAACTTGACTTTTAATATCTTCCAATGCGGCAACTTTCTGATTATTAATTTCTTGCCTAGCCTTCTCGATCATTCTTGAACTCTCAGCTTGTGCCAAACTTTTTGCATCATGCACAATCCGATCCTTCAGTATTTTTGCTTCCTTCAATATTTCGTCACGTTCTCCACGAGCTTGTTTTAAAAGCTGTTCATTTTCATTCGTCAGCTTAGCCAACTCCTCTTTAGCTATCTCTGCCTTGGCCAAAGCATCTTCGATAGATCGTTCTCGCTCATCCAATGCTTTTACAATAGGCTTCCATGCAAATTTACTGAGTAAAAAGAACAGGAGAACAAAAGCTACCGTAGACCAAATAAACAATCCCGGATCAGGACTCACCAAGGGGTTCAATGCTAACAACATGATCTTATTATGATTTAAAATATTCTGATTCAATTTCAAAAAAAACGAATAAGACAGACTGTCGCCAATCGCAACAAATCTGTCTTATTTGTTTTACTACTTACCCAAGAAGGCTACCACTACACCAAACAGTGCTACCGCTTCAATGAACTTTGCCGCTGAGGTTAAATATTTTCTTGCATTGTTCTGGTTCTATGAGGACGCCATCATCAGTCATACCTGAGAGCAGAATATAATCTTCCGTTTCAAAAGACT
>CAIOLR010000176.1 GCA_903859135.1 uncultured bacterium
ACTAAGAAGTTTGAAAGTCCATCCAGTCAATTCTAAGATTGCCTGTAAGCTAAATTTGATTTGATCCAAGGCTTTTGTGCTTAGAACAAAGTTTTTTTACCTATTGTGACGTTTGCTAAAAATAGGTAGGTATTTCACACAGTATTTTGGGGCTTCCTACTGGTTAATATGGTCGTGGGTTTGAGTCCATATTGCAGCAACAAGAATTTGAAAGTTCACTGAAACCTCTATTAAGATAATCAGAAAATCTGCTCAGAACCATTTGGTGCCATCTTCTACTTACAAACTACGCACTTGTTTAATGTGACGATATGTTGAAATGACAATTAGTGTAACGACTTTTAAATTTGACTAAGACTTCAGTTCTCTTCTCCCATTATGGCATAGAACCAAAAGTATTGTTTAATTATTTTACTGAAGGAAATGTACAATAGGTGAATTGGCTAGAATTTTTTGGCTAAATAGAACGGTATGATGAAATCATTGTATTTTCTAGCCTTAATTAAATCTCTAGGGTCTAATCAATGTTTGGCAATTGTGATTAAGCTCCTCCAACATCGCAAATTATCTAAAATGCTTGATAAGTAGCATCACCTCTTTGCTATATAATCTGCTTGTGAAATCAGTCAAATATACCATTTTCAAAGTGAACACATTGTCTTTCCAAGCATTATACAGATCTTGCTATCAACGGAATAGGATGGTGAGTAATTGGTAAATAGGATTTGCGAAACCTCAATTTTGTGAATCTTAGTTCTGATGACTTTAATATCAATTTACACAACTTAGTACTTGCGTCCTTTAACAATAGGTAAGCTGGGGTGCCGCCATAGCTCAGTGGATTCATCTGCACCAACCATCCTGCCGTCCCAAGTTTGAGTTCCCAACACACCATCTATGCGCTTTTTTTCATTTAAAGTCAATGTGTGCTATATTTGTCATGTGAAAAGAGCAAAAATAAACAAAAAGAGGCCGGGTTTGGCCCATTTTTAAAAAAACAAAAGGAAAGCTGTCAGACCCTGTAAAAACAAAGCAAACCTACTCTATAATTTGTTTCATTTGATCAGCAATTGTTGGCTTGAAACATCCAATCAGAGTGCTCTATTTCAGCATAGCATAGTTACACTACTTATGCTAAAATTTGTTTATGACATTGACATTGTCATGTGAAAAGGACGAAAATAAACAAAAAGAGGCCGGGTTTGGCGCATTTTTTTCAAAAAAACAACAATCTTTTTTCAGTACAACATAGTTAAAGTATGCTAAAATTTGTTTTGACATTGACACCAGTTCTTAACTCAAGGTTTTTTATTTCATTTGGCATTAGTATTATAGCAGAAATATTATAGGTAGTAGTATAAGAGGTAGTTTTATTTTAGAAATTGACTGTCATCAACCTTTTCTACGTTTCAATTGTAAAAACGAGTTTCCATTTCGAAAATAAGATTTCCTATCATTGACGGGGGACAACCGGAATTGCAGCGGACCGATTACAAGAATTGGCCCATTATCACCAGGGATGATCGGCGCCTGATCAAGCAGGTGCTTGACAGCGGCATCGTGGCCGGCGGCACCGCGCCGCAGGTCAAAGCCCTGGAAACGGAATGGGCGGCCTATACGGGCTCCAAATACTGCCTGACCACCTGCAGTGGCACGGCGGCATTGCACATGGCCCTGGCGGCCTGCGGCGTGGGGCCGGGCGACGAGGTTATTACGTCGGCTTTTACCTTCCTGGCCTCCGCTTCGTGCGCCATCCACCAGAACGCCATTCCGGTTTTCGTTGATATCGATCCCCGGACTTATTGCATGGACCCGGCCAAGCTGGAAGCGGCCATCACGGAACGCACCAAGGTCATTATCCCCGTGGATATCCAGGGCATGCCGTCCGATAAGGACGCGATCCTCGCAATCGCCAAAAAACACAAGTTGTTTGTAATCGAGGACTCCTGCCAGGCGCATGGCGCGCTGTACAAAGGCAAGCAGGTCGGCACATTTGGCGACATCGGCTGCTACAGCCTGAACAACCTCAAGAACCTGTGCGGCGGCCTGGCGGCGGGACTCTTCACCAGTTTTTATCGCCACGAGTACTATCAATTCCATTCCATCACGCGGATGCGGGACCGATCACTAAACAGCGGTGAAACAAACAGTCCAAGGAGGAAG
>CAIOLR010000177.1 GCA_903859135.1 uncultured bacterium
AAGAAGCGGACCCGAAGGCCTCTTATTTTTATGATGAGATTGATGTAAAACATCGACACAAAGCTTTCCAATTGGCTGTGCATTACTGGGAGGGGCGTTGGTTGCAAGCCATGCAAGCACATCAAGACAAAGAATTTAGAAAGAGCATACAAGCCGATCAAAAAACGAAGTGGAGGATACGGGCTATGCTCACACCTTGTTTCGTAAGCACTTTTTACATGGCCCCTAAATACTTTGCATATTCCATAAAAGAAGGATCGAATACTGATTCGGTATGGCAAAATGCACCCTTGCTCAACTTTGTCGATTTGCTAATTGTTGACGAGTCAGGTCAAGTAACTCCAGAACTGGGAGTTGCTGTCTTCGCTTTAGCAAAAAAAGCCATGGTGGTAGGTGATGTCAAACAAATTGAGCCCGTATGGAGTATCGTACCCAAAATAGATCATGGCAATTTGAACAAAACTGGAATCCTTGAAATAGGAGATGATGATACACTAAAAACGCTCAATGAAAAAGGCTTTTTAGCTTCTTCAGGTAGTATCATGAAGATGGCTCAGAATGCCAGTCGCTTGATAGATCCTCAAAATAAAATGGAAAGAGCGAGGCATGATTTTAACTGAACATAGACGCTGCAACAATGAAATTATTGAGTACTGTAACAATCTTGCGTACAAAGGGATGCTAAAACCGATGAAGGGTAAAGCAAAAGAGGGGCAACCATTTCCGCCCATGTTGCTTATGCACGTAGAAGGAAATTCATCTGTTGTCAACAAAGAGCGGACCAATATTCATGAAGCTCAATTTATTGCCACATGGCTTGCCGAAACTAAACAGAAAATAGAATCACATTATTTAAGTGATATCGAAAACCTTGTTGGGGTAATAACCCCATTTAAAGCGCAAAAAAGATTGCTTATATGGCAGCTAAAGCAAGTCGGGTTCGATGTAGTTCGAATGAAGATAGGAACCGTTCATGCTTTGCAAGGTGCTGAAAAAGAAATTGTGTTATTCTCAACCGTGTATGGCGACGGTGACGTGAGCACCATGTTCTTTGACAAGGGTAATAAGCCGAATATATTGAATGTAGCCGTATCAAGAGCTAAAGAGAGTTTTATTGTTTTTGGGAATGAACGGATTTTTAATGAAGAGGCTAAAACCCCGTCAGGTTTGCTAAGAAGTTATTTGCAAATATCTTCAGAGGAATGTGTATTATGAAATCGTCTATTAAATAATCATTCTTGTGGTTGGTTTTATCATCAAACCACTTTTACTATCATCATCCATGAACCGAACCACCGAGCAAAATTCCAACTACAACAACCTTGAACAAATGTCCGTGATGGAAATTATTCAAGGTATCAATGCTGAGGATAAGACAGTACCCCATGCAGTAGAAAAACAATTGAATCGCATTGAAAAATTAGCGCAGGTCATTATCGAAAAAATGAAAAATGGAGGGCGACTATTTTATATCGGTGCAGGCACCAGTGGCCGTTTGGGGATTGTAGATGCATCCGAATGTCCACCAACTTATGGTGTGCCGTCCGATTGGGTGATTGGCATCATTGCAGGAGGCGATCAAGCAATCCGGAAAGCGGTAGAATTTGCGGAGGATGATATGGAACAAGCATGGAAGGATTTGTTGAATCATCACATCAATACCAAAGATGTGCTGATAGGAATAGCAGCGTCAGGCGGTACACCTTATGTGATTGGAGGTTTGCAAAAGGCAAATGAAATGGGGATAACAACAGGTTGTATCGTGTGCAACGAAGGAAGTCCAGTAGCAGCAGTATCAAAATATCCGATCGAAGTTATTGTGGGACCAGAGTTTGTTACTGGGTCTACCCGTATGAAGGCCGGGACTGCCCAAAAATTAGTTTTAAACATGATTAGTACTGCCGTGATGATTGGACTTGGTCGTGTGAAAGGAAATAAAATGTTTGATATGCAACTAAGCAATCAAAAACTAGTAGCGCGCGCAGTAAATATGGTCATGGATTCGATTCCTGTGGATGCACAAACTGCTCATAAACTACTCGAAAAATATGGAAGTGTGAGGGAGGCTGTGAAAAATGCTTTAAATCTGTAATTTTATGTAATGGAATTGTTGGTTGGATTATGCATGATATAGAACCGTATTATCGCTGGCGCGATGATTACATTGCGGCAGAGGACAAGTACTCCCCCTTTTTTGAAACGAAATACAATGAATTTGTTTTTGATAAACAGATATACAACTATTGTATTCATCCGCAATGGGATTCGTTTGGTTCTAGTACGCTTTATCTTAAAGTGCTTTTTGTTGATTACGATAGGAGGTATTGTATCATCGAGTTTATGGGCGAATGGAACGACGCCTTGCATAACGATATCATGTTTCTAAAGCGAGAAGTTTTGGAATTGATGGTTCAGGAGGGGGTTACTAAGTTTATTCTAATAGGTGAAAATATACTTAACTTTCACTCTTCAGACGACTGTTATTATGAAGAATGGTTCCAAGATATTGAGGATGGATGGATAGCCGGAATCAACTTTAGAGAGCATGTAGTGGACGAGTTTAAACGAAATAATATCGACTATTACATCAATTTTGGAGGAGGATTGGATGGGGTAGTTTGGCGTAATTTAAAGCCCATACAAGTATTCAAAAAAATCGAAGAACAGCTTATCAAGCGTTTAGGGTAGGCAACCTTTCATGTTTCTAGTTGTAATTTCTTTATTTTTGTAAATAAAAAAATCTTATGTCAAACGAACAAGTATATCAAATCAATGAACGTGTAGGAATCACTTCTAAGAATTTCCTGCCCAATGTTTTCGTGTGGATGTTTATCGCATTGAGTTTATCTGCAATTTTTGCCTATTTTTTTTCAGTGGATCAGGGCTTGTTGAGCTTTCTAGTGAATTTTGAAACAGGTAAAATGACCACTTTAGGGACGATAACCATGTTTGCACCTTTAGCCTTCGTCATGTTGATGTCGTTCGGTTTAAATCGGCTTTCTTATCCTGTTCTAGCTATTTTGTTTGCTGTTTATGCAGCGGTAACGGGAGTTAGTTTAAGCTTTATTTTATTGGTTTATACAGCATCATCTGTACTTACTTGCTTTATTTCGGCTGCCGTGTTGTTTGGGGTGATGGCTGTGGCGGGTTACACAACCCAGCAAGATCTTACCAAATTTGGCTCCTTATTGATGATGTTTTTAATTGGCGTGGTGATCGCTAGTTTGGTCAATTTTTTCTTAAAAAGCAGCCATTTAGATTATATCATCAGTTTTGTTGGTGTGGCTGTTTTCGTAGGTCTGACAGCCTATGACGTCCAAAAGCTAAAGCGTATTGGTGAGGGTATCGAGTATGGTGATGCATCCGCTAATAAAATGGTGATTATGGGTGCACTGACACTCTATCTCGATTTTATCAATCTTTTCTTGATGCTTCTTCGTCTGTTCGGAAGAAGAAAGTAGTATAATTATAGGTATCCGTTCATCTTTTTGCAACAAATGGTTCCTGAAAATTGGGACCATTTGTCGTTTTGAGATGGGGTCACACTTGGCAAATATAATCTAGTTGATAACAGATAACAGATGATATTAAAAAAAGATCCCAAAAGGATCAAATGAACCCTTCTCCTGTAAGACCGAGTCGTCTTTTGCCAAGTGTAAGGAACGCTCGCAGGGAACAGAAGTATGATTTGATAATAAAGGCATATATTATTGATGTTTTTAAAAACGTATATCCGAGATGGGGATACTTCTTTGAATTAAAAAGTGCATTGGTGAGTTGAATCTGCACTTTGCAAATACATTCATTTTTATTTTGGAAATAACCATGAAATAATTACTTTTGTGGCCCAACACACGGTGGTTGTAGCTCAGTTGGTTAGAGCATCGGTTTGTGGTACCGAGGGTCGTGGGTTCGAGCCCCATCATCCACCCATTATTTAAAATAATCAGCTATTAGAAAAGCTGAAAATTTAAAAAAAAGTGATTGAAAAAAGGTGAACCAAAGTAAAATTTAGTTCACCTTTTTCTTTACAAGAAACCGTCATGAGCTTCCGCTCACAAACCCTAAAGATTAACTAGCGAAGCGATTTCTTGAACACCGCTAAAAAATAAACACCAGTGAGAAATTCAGCTCATTACAGCTTCATGGCCGATAAAAAACAATTAAACACATGAAAAAAATGGGGGGCACTAAGCGGGCGATTTTATAGAAGCCATAAAGAACTCGTCTTTTCAACGACCTAAGGATGCCCAGATCATAGTTTCACAAACCTTACCAAGCGACATTTTAAGAGCAAAGAGTTGGGAATGGGTTGAGTTTGGAGCCAAAGTACATATGACGCAGATAAATGGTATTTGCTAGATAGAATACTTTAGCTATTTTTCCTTGAATTCAAGTAGTTTAAACAACTTCGAAGGTATTTATGTAAATATGTATTTGTAGAAATTTATATTTGCATAAATGAATAAGCAAAATACAAAATGGATAATATACCTGTTCAGGCTCAGCATATCTTAGCACCCAGCACTCCACACTCAGTACCATATATGATCAATATTACGTTTCCTGATGGCGCTGTTCGTCAATATGAGCGAGGAATTAGTGCTCATCAAATTGCTTTATCTATTTCTGAAGGATTAGCGCGCAATGTTTTAGCAGCCGAAGTAGATGGCCAGGTGATCGACTCTAATCGGTCCATTCAGTCAGATGCAACTGTCAAACTATTGACGTGGAATGATCTAGATGGAAAAGCCACGTTTTGGCATTCATCCGCACATTTAATGGCCGAAGCCTTAGAAGCATTATATCCAGGCACTCAATTTGGTATTGGTCCAGCGATTGAAACGGGTTTTTATTATGATGTAGACTTTGGGAATCGTGAATTCTCTTCAGACGATTTCAAACAGATTGAAGATAAAATTCTAGAGCTGGCTAAGTCAAAATCGGAGTATATTCGTCAATCAGTTTCTAAAGCAGATGCAATTACTTATTTCACCCAAAAAGGAGATGAATATAAATTGGATTTGATTAAAGATCTAAAGGATGGTTCGATTACTTTTTATACACAAGGTAATTTTACCGATTTATGCCGTGGACCACATATTCCTCATACAGGCTTTATTAAAGCAGTTAAACTGATGAATGTGGCTGGTGCTTATTGGCGAGGTGATGAAAGTCGGAAGCAATTAACGCGTATCTATGGAGTGACATTCCCGAAGCAAAGCGAGCTATCCGATTATTTAAAACTTCTCGAAGAAGCCAAAAAGCGTGATCATCGCAAGTTGGGTAAAGAGTTGGAGTTGTTTACTTTCTCTGAAAAAGTGGGAATGGGATTGCCTTTATGGTTACCCAAAGGAGCTGCTTTGCGCGAAAAACTAGTCAACTTTTTGCAACGTGCTCAAGTAAAATCTGGATATGAGCAAGTCGTTACGCCCCACATTGGTCATAAAAATTTATATATCACTTCGGGGCATTACGAAAAATATGGAGCTGATTCATTTCAACCCATAAAAACACCGCAGGAAGGAGAGGAGTTTTTCTTGAAACCAATGAATTGCCCCCACCATTGTGAGATATACAAATCAAAACCTCGGTCGTACAAAGACCTCCCAGTTCGTTATGCTGAGTTTGGTACCGTTTATCGATACGAACAAAGTGGTGAGCTGCACGGCTTAACGCGTGTGAGGGGTTTTACTCAGGACGATGCGCATTTATTTTGTCGCCCGGATCAGGTGAAGGAGGAATTTAAAAAAGTGATTGATCTGGTGTTGTATGTTTTCAACGCATTGGGATTTGAAAATTATACTGCTCAAGTTTCACTTCGCGATGCCAACAACAAAGCAAAGTACATTGGCTCTGATGAAAATTGGTTGCTTGCAGAATCTGCCATTATTGAGGCTGCTGAGGAGAAAAACTTGTCAACGGTAGTTGAGTTTGGTGAAGCTGCTTTTTATGGTCCTAAGTTGGATTTTATGGTTAAAGATGCCTTAGGAAGAAAATGGCAGTTGGGAACCATTCAGGTAGACTA
>CAIOLR010000178.1 GCA_903859135.1 uncultured bacterium
TGATGAAAAATACCAGTTTTTGTTATAAATACATCCATTTATTGCATAATTTTATACACATATTTTAATGTAAATTGTTAATAATGTGATACTTGATTCCTTTTTGAGGACCGACTAAGTATATTGATAATCCCTTTTTATTTAAATCTGCACATTTGGTATACACCCCTTTTAAATTCGAAAAAATAAATGCTAATTTTATGAGCAAAATGTACTAATTTTTTTAGTGCATTTTGCTCATAATTAAGCTATCGTGAGCTGATTTTTGACTAGTGTTTATTTTATCAGAGGTGTTCAAGAAGTCACTTCGCTTTTATTTATGAGTGTTTGTGAGCGGCAGCTCATGACGATTTTAAACAAAAATGACCCATATTTCATCTAACCTTAGATACCTACGCAAAAAAAAAGGACTCACGCAGCAACAGTTTGCGGATGAGCTTAAAATAAAACGCTCGTTGGTGGGTGCCTATGAAGAGGAACGAGCAGAGCCCAAATATGATTTACTTCAGCAGTTTGCTACTTATTATGAGCTATCCATTGACGAGCTGTTGAATGACAGAATCAATGATAAATGGAAGCCAAAATCCAAAACGGATCCATCCAACATACGGGTGCTCAGTATCACTGTTGACAATCAGAATCAAGAAAACATCGAACTAGTTCCGATCAAGGCGAGTGCCGGCTATTTAGATGGCTACGCTGATCCAGAATTTATTAGCGATTTACCAAAATTTCATCTTCCCATGTTTCGTCAAGGTACTTATCGTGGATTTGAAATTAAAGGAGATTCCATGCTTCCTTTACAATCTGGAACCATTATTATAGGTGAATATCTCGAAAACTGGTCTAACCTAAAACTCGGCGAAACGTGTATCATTATCAGCAAAAATGATGGCATCGCTTACAAACGTATTGGTAGTAAGTTTAAGGAAAACAAACCCTTGAAACTACTATCAGATAATGCCACTTACGAACCTTATACCATATCATGTGATGAGATTGTTGAAATTTGGAAGGCAAAGGCATATATTAGCACCCAATTTCCGGAGCTGGTTGCAGAGCCCACACTAGAAACCATCACTGCCATGGTTGCTCAGATGCAAAAATCGATCACCGATTTACAAAAGAATAAATCTTGACTTTTTAGAATACATTTTAAAATGAAAGCCATCGATAGCTTCATCCATGAGCGTCTGAACCAACGCCAATCAACAGGCACATCCCGTCAATTAAGTATGAACGACGCTTTAATCGATTTTTCCTCAAACGATTACCTTGGGTTTGCACGATCAGCAGAACTAAAAATATGTTTCGAAAGTGCGCTCAAAAAATATCCTGACTATAAACTGGGATCTACAGGATCTCGTTTATTGGCAGGCAATGACTGGTTTACAGAAAACCTTGAAAAACAAATTGCAGCCTTCCACCTCGCTGAATCCGCATTGATTTTTAACTCGGGTTATGATGCCAATTTGGGTCTACTATCTAGTCTTCCCCAACGCGGGGATACCATCATTACTGACGAACTCGTTCACGCAAGTATCATTGATGGGGCCAGATTAAGTCATGCTCATCGATATACATTTAAACATAATGATCTCAATAGTCTCGAACAGAAACTAAAACGGGCTCAAGGAACCACCATGAGTGACCGCTCACAAACGACGGTGAAAAATTTCGCTCATGGTAGCTTTATGGCCGATAGAAAAACAAATTATACACGTGAAAAAATTTATATTGCCGTTGAAAGTATTTATTCGATGGATGGAGATGAAGCTCCGTTAAAGGAAATATGTAACCTTGCGGAACAGTACCATGCTGCTCTCTTGGTTGACGAAGCACATGCCACTGGGGTATTTGGAACCCAAGGTCGAGGACTAGTCGAAAAAGAAGGATTAACAAATCGAGTCTTTGCTCGCACAATCACTTTTGGAAAGGCTTTGGGAACACATGGAGCAGCCATTTTAGGGTCTAATGTACTACGGTCCTATCTGATCAATTTTGCACGATCATTTATTTATAGTACGGCTGCAAGCTTCTGCTCACATTTGGCAACGGAGGCAGCTTATCAGTTCTTGATTCAGCATGATCATCAATTAGCCATCAATCAAAGAATCCATTATTTTAAAGAAGCAATTTATGCTACGAGCCGTTTAATTGAAAGCAGATCGCCCATCCAAATATTGCTCATCCCGGGAAATCGAGAAGCTAAAAATGCCGAACAAGGGCTCAAACACGCAGGATTCGATGTACGCGCTGTCCTCAGCCCGACGGTGAAAGCGGGCTCTGAAAGATTACGCATTTGTTTACACAATCATAATTCGTTCGAGGAAATTAAAAACTTAGCCTCGACCATCAATCAATATCTATGAAGTCCAAACCTATTTTTATAAGCGGTATCGGTACAGGCGTTGGTAAAACCGTCGCCTCGGCCATTCTTGTCGAAAAACTCAAATCCGATTATTGGAAACCCATTCAATCAGGAGATTTAGATCATTCGGATACCGATGCCGTAAAAAAATTAGTGTCTAACAAAATTTCGAAATTTCACCCAGAAGCCTACCGTTTAAGTCAGCCTTTTTCGCCACACAAAGCAGCGCACTTAGATGGAATTAGGATCAATATCGATGCCATCACCCTTCCACAAACAGAAAATACACTCATTATAGAAGGCGCCGGAGGTTTAATGGTTCCACTGAATGAAAAAGATTTGATGATTGATTTGATACAAAAAATAGATGCAGAGCTTGTGTTGGTTATTTCGCATTATTTGGGAAGCATCAATCATTCGCTATTATCAATAGAACTACTCATGCAGCGAAATATTCCCATTAAAGGCCTGATCATTAATGGAAACCCAGATCCGTATTCTGAAGATATACTACTCCATTATAAAAACATCAATCTTATTGGAAGAGTTCAGCAATATGGCCAATTGGATGCTGAGGCAGTACGTGCAGCTGCTACAGGCTTATCCTTTTTTTAGTGCTTTTTGTACTATAGCCTTCACATATTCGGATTTAGCAGCTGTGTATGCTTCTCTATCATTCACAAATTGCTTCGCCAATTTTATTTTTAAAACTTGATAGTTCATTCTATCCACGTGGTGGGCGTTTAAATAATCTCTAAAGATTTGACGTGCTGTCCATTCATAACATTTAGTTTCGAATACGTGTACATGATGTGATCTTTTTTTACCAAATGGAGGCATTCCTTTAACAAAAAAAAGTCTATCCTTTTTAGGATTTTCATCCCAAAAAACATACCCAATAGATTCTAAAATTGGGACTAACTGAGCTGCCTCAGATATGCTTTCAACACCGATCATGATATCTATCATCGGCTTAGCTTTTAATCCAACGATGGCTGTACTACCAATATGTTGTACATCAACAATCCAGTTAAACTCGGCTATTTTTTTAATTGATTCCATTTCAACAAGTGCCAATTTTGGCCATTTTTCATCATAATCATCAAGAATAACTTGGTCATCTAAAAGAGTTTTTTTGTTCATAACAGCTTTGATCATTCGATCTTTTCCTCTTAGATCTTTTCGTAACTCGATATCAGTAAATCCTTTTTTGATAAGTAATGCGATCATTTGTTGCCCCAAGCTTTCGTTGATCTCAAAAAACAAACATCCTTGATCGTTGAGATGAGTCGAAGCAAAATGGACAATCCGATCATAAAACAACAAAGCATCATCATCAGGAACAAATAAGGCAAGATGTGGTTCATGATCCAATACATTAACATGCATTTGACTTTGCTCAGACAAGCGTACATAAGGAGGGTTTGATACAATCACGTCAAACTTAGAATTTTGAATATCAGAATGAAGATTCAAAATATCATCCTGAATAAACTGAACCTTAACTCCATTTAAAACGGCATTATCCATCGCTGTTTCTAACGCCAACGTTGAAACATCCACTGCGAAAATGGACGCATGAGGTACATTCTTTTTCAACACGACTGGGATGCATCCACTACCAGTCCCTATATCTATTATTTTGAATGGTGGTATATAAACAGTTTCCTCTTCTTTTGTACGCTGAGTTTGTCGAAGGGAGGAGTGGGTTTTGATTGTTTTTAAAATCCAATCCACTAACTCTTCGGTTTCTGGCCTCGGAATCAACACGGAAGGATTCACCCTAAAAGGCAAGCCATAGAATTCCGTTTCGCCCAAAACATATTGGAGTGGCTTACCCTTTTTAAGTTCGTTTAAAATCTGATTGATCGAAATTTGTTCTTCCTGAGAGAGCGTCTCTTGCTTTTTGACCAAAAACTGAGACCTGCTAATCTTACATACCTGATTGATCGTCAACCAAGCCATATTCCGAGCCTCATCAGCTACATAAAGAGGATTCAGATGTTCGATAAAGCTACTTTCTACCCCTGCTATTGTCATAATAGGCAAAAGTAAATAAAACTACCTTTGCGGGATGACCGAACACGATATATATATCAAACGAGCGATTGAATTAGCATGTATGGGCATGGGGGCCGTAAGTCCAAACCCCATGGTTGGAGCGGTACTGGTATGTGATGGTCTGATCGTTGGCGAAGGCTATCATCAAAAATACGGTGAAGCACATGCCGAAGTCAATGCTATTCGTTCGGTATTCACAAACTACCCCAATGCGGAAGATTTATTAAAAAAATCCGTCCTCTATGTTACACTGGAACCATGTGCCCATGTTGGCAAAACGCCACCATGTGCCGATTTAATCATCCAACATCAAATTCCAAAAGTCGTAGTTGGCTGCCGTGATCCCTCTACACATGTGGATGGCAAAGGAATTGAAAAACTAAAAAATGCTGGAGTGGTGGTTATTCAAGATATTTTAAGGTCGGAATGCTGGGAGCTTAACAAACGTTTTTTTACCCGTGTTCAAAAACAGCGTCCATATATTATTTTGAAATGGGCGCAAACTGCGGATGGATTTTTTGCTCCAACAAATGGCTCTCAAAAATGGATATCATCAGCCTATGCCAAACAGCTTGTACATCAATGGCGGAGCGAAGAAGATGCTATTTTGGTAGGCAAACGTACTGCTTTGATTGATAATCCGAAATTAAACGTGCGAGCATGGAAGGGACGAAACCCAACGCGTATGGTGATCGATCGGAATCTGGAACTACCTACACACCTTTATTTATTTGACCAATCGGAAGAAACAATCATTTTCAATTCCATCACAACAAAAATTGACGAAAAAATAAAATATATCCAACTAGAGGACTTTGACACACTGTTGCCTCAATTAATCGCTTATCAATTATATCTAATGGATATTCAGTCGATCATCATTGAAGGAGGTGCTCAAATACTAAAACTATTTATCCATGCCAATTTATGGGATGAGGCTCGTGTTTTTATCAGTCCAGATCGTTGGGGAGAGGGCATGAAAGCACCCACTTTACAAAACAGAGCGAATGAAACGTTTCAAGTAGGTGAAGATAGATTGGAGATCGTGTACAATGATTAAAAATAGCTGACATCTCCTTTAGGATAGATGCCAGCTATGTAACTTACTACTATGTCAAAACAACATCTGATAAAGTGGCATTCAACGTAATTTCTGTATTGAAAAGCTTTGAAATAGGGCAATTTTCTTTTGCATCAAGCGCTGCTTTTTGAAATTCTTCGTCCGAAATATTGGGTATTTGGGCATGGAGCTCCAAGGTAATATTAGAAACACCCCCATCTTCAAGCGTGACTTTTGCTGTAGTATGGAGCACTGTAGGCGTATAATCTAGCTCTGATAAAACAAAAGCAAGTTTCATGCTAAAACAGCCAGCATGAGCTGCGGCAATCAACTCTTCGGGGTTGGTTCCGACTCCACTCTCAAAACGACTCTTGTACGATAGCTGATCATTGTCTAATGTTTTACTTTGGGTAGATATTGCCCCTTTGCCATCCTTGCCTGTACCTTGCCAGATAGCACTCGCGTGTCTTGTTAATTTCATTTTGGTAAGATTTAATTGTTTAATCATAAATGTCCGCCAAATAAAAGCAATCTATTAGAGCCTGTTTAAATTTTATTCAACAATAATTTTATAGCGGATAGTTTGGTCATATATTCTGCAGAATCGATCAA
>CAIOLR010000179.1 GCA_903859135.1 uncultured bacterium
ATTTAGTTAATAAGGTGCAATATACTATCCACTTATGGAAATTAGAACACCCTTAACAAATTTTACCAAAACCTTAACATATCCTTTTTTATTTTAATATGTAGCTACAACTTCTTCCTAACCCCCCACCATTAAACAACATACCAACCCCAACCCAAGAACAAACCACGCAATGGGATTGCAAGGATCAAACCAACTGCCCAACAACCCACGAAACCCAATACCAACAACCAAACCACACAAACCAAGTGCAAGAAAACATAAAACGACCTACCCAGTCAAAAAAAACGGAAACCCCCAAAGGTGCAGGTCAAAAAAAAGTTATAGGGTACCCTCAAGGAAGTGTTGATGCAGATAAAAAATTTTTTTTTCTAATAAAGGGGGTAGGGGTGTAAAATGGGGTTGAAATATTTCGTATATTTGGTAAAAATTATATAATGGCAATTGATGTGATGATCAGTGATACAACAAAGCCAAAACCAAATGGTTTAACGGCTTATAAAGGTGGTGTAGAAAAAACACCCACTGGGCTTGGTAATGCACTGAATTTGCCAAAAGATAGCATATTGAAATTTGCTATGAAATATAATTTACCAACAACATCAAACAAAGACTTTCAAGAAGCTTCATTAGATTTATTGAATAAATTACCCGGAGGAAAATCAAAGGTAGAAGAAATTGTATCTACATATGGTACACCAAAGGCTGGTAAATTAGCAGACAATTTGCTTGGTGCTAGAACATTATCAATGATGAAAGCTTTAGATGATGTTTCAGCAGATAATCAAGAAAAATCAAGACTATCAGCAATAGCTAGTAGATTTATTCTTACTCCAGAAGGAGGATATAGTTATGGCCAAAACAGAGAAGGATTTTCAAATTACTTAAACACAGGAAAAATAGATACAACTCAAGCTCAAAAAATATCAAATCAAGATATGATGAAGCTACAAAAATTATTCCCACAAAAATTCAAATAATATGCCACTAGAACAAATAACAACAGAAATGGATGTGCAAGAACCATCAAAAGGTAAGAAATTAAAGGTGATGAAAAAGAAAGTGGTTCAAGAAGAAACTGGTAAGCAAAGAGCTGAAACAGAAGCGCAAGGAAGAGAACTTGATAGAACAGTTGCAAGTCCATACCAAATGGCAATGGCGCAAAAGCTACAAGATCTTAAAGATAAAAATAGAGCAGCATTTTACGCAAACAAAGCAAGAATGGCAATGACAATGCCTCCAATAAAGAAATAACATGAAAGCAAAATTAGGATCAGGAGCTAGATTCGCTGCAATCGCAAATAAAGCCGCAGAATCGTACGAAAGTAAAGGAGCTTCATCAGTTAAAGCAAAAGAAATTGGAGCCGCTATAGCAGCCAAAGCAGGCCGTAAAAAATATGGTGCAAAGAAATTCTCAAAGTTATCAGCAATGAGTAGAAAATAGTTTGTTGTTGGTTTTATGTTTTCATCTAGAAAGAAGAGCCTCCCTTAAAAAAGGAGGTTTTTTATTTGTTCACTAATAGAGAACTTTTTTGGTAAATGTTATAACATGATGTAAATTGCATCAAAC
>CAIOLR010000180.1 GCA_903859135.1 uncultured bacterium
ACAGCCTGCCCCTCCTGATAAGCAAAGTGTTCTTTTGCATCTACCGTTGCGTGCGATGCTGGTTTTAACGATCCACCTGCCTTTTGGTGCAAATAATGACGTCCAGATCCATCACTCTTCAATACAGCGTCCATCACGCCTAGCTCATCGTTATTTGGTTCAAGCAGTACAGCTCCGCAAGCATCACCAAAAATGATACAAGTTGCACGATCTTCATAGTCAATGATAGATGACATTTTATCACCTCCAACTACTAATACTTTTTGGTGTTTACCTGTTTCAATAAATTGTGTGCCAGTCGATAATCCATAGATAAATCCTGAACAAGCAGCTTGAAGATCAAATCCCCATGCATTTTTTGCTCCTATTTTATCTGCTAAAATATTTGCTGTTGCTGGGAAAGGCATGTCTGGAGTGGTGGTACAGAAAATAATGAGATCTATTTCTTCAGCTTTAATACCTCGTTTTTGAAGTAAGCCATTCACGGCATGCACGGCCATATCTGATGTAGCTAAATCCGCTCCCTTGAGAATATGACGCTCTTTGATACCCGTTCTGCTGGTAATCCACTCATCGTTAGTATCGACTATACTTGCTAATTCGTGGTTTGTTAAAATATAATCGGGGGCGTAGCCATTCACTGCTGTAATTGCAGCATGTATTTTGTGCATAGCAAATTTTGATTAGGATATTTATTTAAACGCCTCTTTAATTTTATCGACCAGTCGGGTTTCGATCATCTTTTTTGATAAAAGAATCATATTTTTGATAGCCTTGGGATTAGAGATACCGTGTCCTATAATCACAGGGGCATTGACTCCCAAAACAGGGCTTCCTCCATATTGCTCATAGTTTAAGTGATCAAAGAAGTCATCTTTAAACCCTTTTTTTAGAGTAATTCTATAAAATGATTCAGCCAATTTCAGCATGATATTGCCTGTGAATCCATCACAAACAATAACATCTGCTTTTTCGTTAAAAAGATCACGGCCTTCAATATTCCCTACGAAGTGGAAGGATTTGGTATCCTTCATTAGGCCAAACGTTGCTTGACTAAGTAGGTTCCCTTTTTCCTCTTCTTCCCCAATGTTGATCAAAGCAACTTTAGGTTGTTTTATTTTGCAAATATGTTCTGCATATAAACTTCCAAGAATACCAAATTGAAATAAAGCATCAGGTTTGCAATCCGCATTCGCACCTACATCTAACATCACGCCTGATCCCCCCTTTAATTTGGGAACATCAGTCGGAATTGCAGGCCGAATGACACCAGATATTGTTCTTACACTAAAGATGGAGCCAACAAGCATCGCTCCCGTATTTCCAGCAGACGAAAATGAATCAATTTTGCCCTCTTTTAAATATCCAAAACCTACATTAATACTGGAATTTGGTTTCTGGGTAATCGCTTTTGTAGCATGCTCTCCCATGCCAATTACCTCCGTAGTGTGAACAAATTCGAAAATATCTGGATTGATAGAATGCGCCGACAAAATTGGTATCGCTTGGTTTTTATCGCCAAAAAGGACCAATTTTTGATTATGAGTCAGTTCTTTTTGGGCTTCAATTGCTCCCAAAACTGTTGCCTCGGGAGCAAAATCACCACCCATTATATCTAAACCAATCTTCATATGTGTATAGGTTTTTGTGATTTTATTGGCTTTCAATAATATTTACAGGGATCGTTTAGCGACGAAATCATCATAAAAAAACCACATGCGACTACACCATTTGTGGGCAAGTGCATGGATTCGTTTATGTGAATATAAATTTAGGAAGCGATAGATGTGTTTTCAATTACTAACTGACCATTGTAATACAAGTTGCCATCAACATTGTATGCACGATGAGGTAAATGTACCGACCCTGTCGTTTGACAAGTTGTTAAGCTAGGCAGTTCGGCTTTATAATGAGTTCTTCTTTTGTCTCTTCTAGACTTCGACATTTTGCGTTTCGGATGTGCCATATCTTCTTGTTATATATTAATTTTTATTAATCTGTATCTTTTTTAATGCGTCCCACCGAGGGTCTACATCTTTTTTTTGTTCTTTTTGTTTACCAGATAAAGCTTTTAGTTTAGCTATCATCTCTTGATCACAGAAGGGGCTATTACCTTCACTATCGCAACGCCTCACATAAGGTGCCGCTAAATTGATGTATTCATAGATCGGCAAAGATACATCAATTTCATGATCCTTTTTAGTTAAAATAATGACCTCTTCTGTATCGTTCTCCCAATCTTCATCCCCACCAAACTTAACTATCAAACGCT
>CAIOLR010000181.1 GCA_903859135.1 uncultured bacterium
AGTATTTTTATATACAAATACAATAGGTTGGTCATAAATAAAATAGGAGCATATGATAAATGTTTATCATCAGATCTTTTCTTATTATCTGAATCAGTATAAGAAGGATATTCAGATAAAAGGGATAGCAACGTAAAACGCAAACGATATTTTATCCCCTTCATACGGGTCTTGTCCTAAAATAGGTTCACAAGAAAGTAAATGCATTTTAAGACAAGGCACTTCACACGGCTAGCAGAAACCATTGAAAAAATCAGAAAATAAATCCCAATAAAACTCCCATCAAGATCAAAACAGGCGTTTTGATCTTCGTAAGCGTCAGTGCTAAAAAAGTAAACACAACAGTTCCAATAGATAAGATGTTGAAATCAACTGGTTGCAACAAGAACAGAAAAGCCGCTCCCATAAAGCCTACTGAAACAGAATTGACGCCCGATAAAGAATTTTTAATTCGCGTAATTTTTTTCAGATCATTCCAAAAAGGAACGATAAAAAGGATCAAAATCAAGCCAGGTAAATTAATCCCCAAAACGGCTACCAAACTTCCTAGCATCTGACCAGATACACCCCACCCAGCATTTTTCATTGCCATACTCCCCAGAAAAGATGTAAACGAAAAAGTAGGTCCAGGTAAAGTTTGCTGTAAAGCAAATCCTGATAAAAATTCCTGAGAACTGAGATAATGCTTCATTTCCACAAATTCTGTGAACATAAAAGGAATAAGCACTTGCCCTCCACCAAAAATTAAAATACCATTTCTATAAAAATTTTCGAACAAACGAATGGGTAAGCTAAATGGAGATGACCGGCTTATTAATGCCCCTAGCACTGCAAAAAGCAGCAGTATCCCAACGAAATAGCCGATTTTTTTAGGGTTCGTATTAGAGAATAGTTTGAACCTCAATCGGCTTTCTATTAAAGGGGTTTCAATAGATGACGAAATGACGCCTCCTAACAAAATTAAAATGGGAAACACGTACGCATTTTTCAAAATAAGACATGTGATCAATGAGGCAATAGCTAACCAAACTGCTATTTGAGTTTTTAAAATCGTTTTCCCTGCAGTGTACGTGGCAAATGCAACAATACCTACGGCTATCGGTTGAATAAACTTCATCACATGCTCAAACTTATCTTTTTGATCAAACAATGAATAGCTTATTCCAACGAATCCCATAATCATCGCCGAAGGCAAAATCCAGATTAAAAATGTGATGATAGAAATCGGCAAACCTCCTACTTTATAAGCGATGCCCATCAGTGTTTGTGTAGACGAAGGCCCAGGTAATATTTGGGTTAAAGCATTCAGCTCAAACAACTCCGCCTCTGTAACATACTTGCGTTTTTTGACAAAATCACGGAGCATAATACCAACATGAACTTGAGCTCCGCCAAAAGCGGTGAGGGAGAACCAAATAACATCCCGTAAAAACAGAAGTCGATTCTTTTTCGAACGACTTATTTTAGTCGTCCTCATAGTCTAAACCAACAATAGCATTATAAACACCTTGCAATTCCGAGAGGGCATGCATATCTTTTTTATTTTTAGAAATTTGAATTCCGGCATAATATATTTTTATTGCATCTTCTTTCCGGCCCAGTAATTCGTATAGTTTACCCAAATGGTAATAAGTACCCACATAGTTTTGATGATTATTAACCAGACCTTCATAATAAAATAATGCCGTTTCTAGTTTATTGTTTCGAAGATATTCCGTTGCCAAAGCGTACTGTAAAAACGGATCATTGGGCTCTTGTTCTAAAAATTTCAAGAGCTGCTCCAATCTACTATCGTTTTGCATGATCTATAATATTGGTCTACAATTTTTAACTACTTTTGTGGGAGATATAAAACGATATGAAATCATCATGGATTCGTATTCACAAACCAGATTGAACATGAACCTTCATAGCCCTACCGATACTAAAAACACAATAAATACCACCTGAAAATTATCTAAAATCGCGGGGAAATCAAGTCAATAGGTCTCCTTAAATATCTATTATATAAAAAACAAAAAGATAACGAATATGAAAATTTTAGTTTGTATAAGTAACGTTCCAGATACCACGACAAAAATAACTTTTACCAACGATAATACCCAATTCAACACTGCAGGAGTTCAATTTGTCCTCAATCCGTATGATGAAATTGCGTTATCACGTGCAATCGAATTATGTGAGGGAGGGAAGGGCACAGTTACAGCAATTCATGTTGGCGAAGCAAGCAGTGAACCAACCATACGTAAGGCACTCGCCATTGGAGCCGACGATGCGGTACGTGTAAATGCAGCACCTCGCGACGCCTATTTTGTTGCCCATCAAATCGCTACCTATGCGAAAGACAAAGGTTTTGATCTGATACTAACTGGTAGAGAATCGATTGATTATAACGGCTCACAAGTGGCAGCTATGATCGGAGAATTTTTAGATATTCCATCCATTTCTATCATTAAAAAACTTGATTTTGACGGAACGGCAACATCCATTCAACGTGAAATAGAAGGTGGAAAAGAAGTCGTAAATACACCTACTCCACTGGTGGCAAGCTGCGCAGAAGGTGTAGCCGAACCTAAAATACCAAACATGCGAGGCATCATGTCTGCTAGGACAAAACCGTTGCAGGTTATTGATCCTACTGAACTCACACAGCTTTTAACATTCAAAAAGTTTACCACCCCTGCCCCACGAGGTACAGTAGAGATGGTATCTGCAGACGAGATCACCAAACTAGTCAATCTACTACACTCCGAAGCAAAAGTCATTTAAGCACATTAAATCAATAAAAAATATGTCAGTTTTAGTATATGTAGAAAATATTGGAGGGAAGTTTAAGAAATCTACCTTCGAAGTAGTCTCTTATTCAAAAGCCATCGCAGATAAATTAAATACCGAATTGGTGGCTATTTCGATAGGCGATGTAGATCAAGAAAGCCTAAGTAGTTTAGGTAAATATGGAGCCTCCAAAGTGCTTCATGTTACAAACGAAAAATTAAAATCTTTTGTTAATCAAGCATATGCCTCTGTGATAGCCGAAGCTGCTAAAAGTATACAAGCCAACGTGGTTACTTTGGCAAACTCTTTTTCAGGAAAGGGTTTAGCTCCTCGTATCGCGGTAAAGCTAGAAGCAGGTTTAGTAGATGGAGCAGTTGAGCTACCTAACACAGAGAATGGCCTATTTAGTGTTAAAAAAACTGCTTTTTCAGGTAAAGCCTTTGCTTTTGTTGAGATTAGCTCTGCAATAAAGGTGATCACGTTAAACCCCAATTCATACCCCGTTCAAGAATCTGGCACAGCAGCAACCGTAGAAAAATTTGCTATTGAAAATAAAGAAACCGATTTCAGAACGATCATCAAAGAAATTGTACGAGCAACGGACAAAATTTCATTACCAGAGGCAGAACGTGTAGTTTCGGCAGGCCGAGGTATGAAAGGCCCTGAAAATTGGGGAATGATTGAAGAATTAGCTGATGTACTCGGTGCTGCAACAGCCTGCTCAAAGCCTGTTTCCGATGCTGGATGGCGCCCTCACGAAGAACACGTTGGACAAACAGGTATTGCAATTAGTCCAAATTTGTATATTGCCGTAGGTATTTCTGGAGCTATACAACATTTAGCGGGCGTGAGCTCATCCAAAACTATCGTTGTAATCAATAAAGATCCAGAAGCTCCTTTTTTTAAGGTTGCGGACTATGGTATTGTAGGTGATGCATTCGATATAGTGCCGAAGTTAATAGAAGCCATCAAGGCATACAAAGGGGGTATATGACAAATCTTTATCCTGAGGCCAACCATTAAAAGTTGAAACTAACATGAGCTGCTGCTCACAAATACGATAACTAATTAGCTCATGATAGCTTCATGACTATTGAAACTTAGCGCAGCGACTCTTGAACGCCTAATAAAACAGACAATAGTGAAAAAACTTAGCGAAGCCATCTACTGAGTATTATTGGAAAACAAACAATAACGAAGAAACAAATCAACCACGTGAAAAAATAAATAATTTGTATATTATATATCATTATAAACGCTATTTGCACACCAAAGGAATTGTTATCGACACGAAAAAAACTACGATGAGTGCTCTTTTTGCCTAGAAAGTGTGAGTGGTACTCATCGTGGAGTGACCGAAGCTTAAAATAGAGCGCCTTTTAATACACCTAAGAGTAAATGATGAAAAGCGATTCGTAGCAAGGTTGACGTCTTTTCAGTGCCAAATAAAAGCAAAAACAAAAGAAACGTAGCGGAGTGATTTTTTTTGCCATTGAAAAGACAAAAAAACACCACGGAAAAACAAATTAATATACATGAAGAAAATCAATTTAAATATTGTTGGACTATCCTACAGCCAAACACAATCTGGTGCATATGCCTTAGTTTTGGGAGAAGTAAATGGTTACCGACGTTTACCAATTATCATAGGAGGCTTCGAGGCGCAAGCTATTGCAATAGAAATTGAAAAAGTAACCCCAAGCCGGCCATTGACACACGATCTATTCAAGTCTTTTGCTCAATCATACCATATCAATATTCAAGAAGTGATCATTTACAATCTGATCGATGGTATTTTTTATGCAAAGCTTGTATGCATCGACAACAACAACAAAGCGATTGAAATTGATGCCCGCACTTCTGATGCCATCGCACTTGCCGTTCGATTTGAATGTCCTATCTGCATCTATGAATTTATCCTTGCCACTGCAGGCATCGTGATAGAAGGAGCTGATTTTGTTCTTTTAGACGATATAGAGGCTCCCGTAGAAGAAACAATAAGTACCACATCTTTGAGTTATTACTCATCCTTACCTGATGAAGAGCTAAAAACTAAACTACAAGAAGCTATTTGGGAAGAAGCCTACGAAAAAGCTGCCAAAATCAGGGACATACTTTCTCGGAGAAAATCTGCTTAAAAGTTCCCCATATTTTAATAATCTCAATCTTATTTCTAAGTTTGGGCCAAATTAGAAATACAACTCTTTATATGGAACGGTTCACTGGCCTAATTGGCATCATTCTCATTTTTGCAATCGCATATTTAATGTCCAACAATCGAAAAGCAATCAACTATAGATTGGTATTTTCTGGGCTAGCGATTCAAATAACGCTGGCCCTTTTTATTTTAAAAGTTCCAATAGGCAAAGAAATATTTGTTTGGCTTGGGAATGCCGTCACTAAGGTGGTCGGGTTTTCGTCGGTAGGAGCGGATTTTGTGTTTGGGGTATTGGTAAAAAAAGAATCACTGGATAAAGCTTTTGGACCGGGTAATAATTTTATATTCTTTTTTCAGGTCGTTCCTACCATCATATTTGTTGCCGCATTGGTTAGTGCTGCTTATTACCTAGGCATTATGCAGCGTATTGTTAAGCTATTTGCCTTTGGTGTTTATAAAATAATGGGTGCTTCAGGATCTGAAGCTGTATCAAACGTAGCAAGTGCTTTTGTTGGACAAATTGAAGCGCAAATCATGATTAAACCTTTTTTGCGAGGCATGACTATGTCAGAACTTTTAGCTTCCATGACGGGGAGTTTAGCTTGTTTGTCAGGGGCTATCATGGCTGTTTATATTGCTTTGGGGGTTCCTGCAGAGTATTTAATAGCTGCCAGCATTATGGCAGCTCCTGGGGCCTTAGTTATTTCCAAAATAGTATGGCCCGAAACAGAAATTTCTGAAACTAAAGAAAAAGTGTCTTTAGAAATTAAAGAGACGAATGCTAACAACATGATCGATGCCATTGCCCATGGTGCTGGAGAGGGCTTAAAAATAGGGATGAATGTTCTTGCCATGCTGATTGGATTTATTGCCATCATTGCTTTGTTAGATTACGTGTTAGGCAAAGTTGGCCTAGGACTTGGAAATCTAGGATTGTCTTTGGCCTTTGTTGGAATCGATATCAATACATTAAGCTTAAATCAAATATTGGGGGCTTTGTTTTCCGTTTTTGCTCGAGTGATGGGAGTACCCTTACAAGACATACATGTTGCAGGATCACTCATGGGTACCAAAATGGTCCTCAACGAATTTGTTGCCTATTTAGATCTTACAAAAATTAAAGATGTGATCCATCCCAAAACCTTAGCAATTGTCAGTTTTGCACTTTGTGGATTTGCTAATTTTGGTTCTGTGGCTATGTTGATTGGGGGAGTTGGTGAATTAGCCCCAACACGCCGAGCAGACTTAGCAAAATTAGGGATTAAAGCTTTAGTATGCGGCACATTAGCTTCTTATTTATCAGCAACGATTGCTGGAATCTTGATTTAAATCATTTAACCCATTAACTAAAAGAACGCTCTCCAAACAGAGGGCGTTCTTTAGTTAATAACAATTCCGATAAATTGCACCAAAACAAAAAAATGTTGAGAGTAGCTATCAATGGCTTTGGACGAATTGGACGAATTACTTTCCGCACCTTATTGCAAAGGTCAGGTATCGAACTTGTCGCTATTAATGATTTAAGCGATACTGAAACGCTCGCTCACTTACTGAAATATGATTCAGTTCATGGTTGTTTTCCAGGAGAGATTATATCCCAAGCAAATAGCCTGCTGATTAATGGTAAGTCTGTGAAAATTTATGCTGAAAATAATCCGCTAAATCTCTCATGGAAAGACCTAGCGATTGATCTGGTGATTGAATCGACGGGCAAGTTTACGACCAGAGAAAAAGCATCACTGCATCTGCAAGCTGGCGCAAAGCAAGTAATCATTTCAGCTCCATCGCCCGACAAAGACATCCCAACCGTCGTAATGGGTGTGAATGATTCGAAGCTTGATCTCCAATCAGCTATTTTATCCAATGCTTCGTGCACAACCAATAACGTAGCACCAATGGTGAAAATTCTGGACGACAACTGGGACATTGTGAATGGATATATTACAACTGTCCACTCCATGACAGGTGACCAAAACCTTCACGATGCACCCCACAAGGATTTGCGACGAGCCCGAGCTGCATCGGCCTCCATCATCCCCACAACAACAGGGGCGGCTAAAGCCATTACCACCATTTTTCCTCACCTAGAAAGCAAATTGGGTGGAGCTGGCATTCGAGTACCCGTACTCAATGGTTCGCTGACCGACTTTACCTGCATCCTCAAAAAACAAACCTCCGTTGACCAAATAAACGCTGCTTTTAAATTAGCTTCTGAAGGATTTCTAAAAGATATTCTGGAATACACCTCAGATCCCATTGTTTCGGTCGATATTTTAAATAATCCGCACTCCTGCATATTCGACTCAAAATTGACTTCTATTGTAGGAGGGCTAGTAAAAGTAGTAGGGTGGTATGATAATGAATTCGGTTATTCCAGCCGTCTAGCGGATTTAGTTGAACGAATAGCGGCCTCACCTCAACCCTTTTCGAAGGAGAGGGCGTATTAAGTATTATCAATGAACGCTTCTTCATCCCCACACCGATACTTTATAGAATTAGCTTTTAATGGATCCGCTTACCATGGTTGGCAAATTCAAAAAAATGCTGTTTCTGTGCAGGAAGTTCTAAATAAAGCATTGACTACGCTGCTAAGGCAAAACATAGAAACAATTGGGTGCGGGCGAACAGATACGGGAGTACACGCCACGCAACTTTATGCACACTTTGACTCAAATACAGAGATAGACAGCACTCCGACAAGCTCAATGCCCCTATCTTTCATTCGTCGTGTCAATGCAATACTACCACGCGATATTGCCGTAAAACGCGTCATCCCTGTACCCCCCGACGCGCATGCCCGTTTTGATGCCACTTTGCGTTCATACGAGTATCATCTACACTTCCATAAAAATCCTTTTTTGGATGGCTTTTCATGGCTATTACGCGACGAACTACTTATAGAACGGATGAATCAGGCTGCCAAAATTTTGTTTGAATACCATGACTTCAGCTGTTTTAGTAAATCAAATACGCAAACCTTTACCAATAACTGTGTCATTTCAAGAGCTGAATGGGTGAAAAGTACGAATGGTTTAATTTTTCATATTTCTGCAGATCGATTTCTACGAAATATGGTTCGGGCAATTGTCGGAACACTCATTCGCGTCGGTCGTGAAGAAATAAAACCCGAAGAAATGCACCGTATTATTGAAAGCAAAAATAGATCCCAAGCAGGAACATCTGTCCCTGCTTATGGCCTATATTTAACAGCAATTATTTATCCGTACATTCAAAAACAGAACCAATAAATAGATTTAGATATGGCCAAAGCGACTGGCAAAGCGGTTGACATTAGTTTACTAAGACGTGTACTCCAATACACCAAACCATATAAAAAGATTCTTTTTTATTCGGTGGCCTTGACAATCTCCCTTGCAGCACTGGCTCCATTACGTCCATTATTGATCGAACATACACTCGATACATACATTATTGAAAATGATAGTACCGGATTGCTGAACATGGTTATTTTGATGATCGGGTTATTGATCCTACAAGTTCTCATGGGATATTTTCACACGTATTGTTCCAACACATTAGGCCAATCTGTTATCCGAGATTTACGAACCGATACGTTTGATCATATTACTTCATTACGCCTAAAATACTTCGATCGCACCCCTATTGGCCAGTTAATTACACGAACAGTTTCTGACTTGGAGACTATCGCCGCCATTTTTTCGGAAGGACTGATCGTACTGATTGGTGATCTTCTGCAAGTTTTTGTCATTATGGGCGTGATGCTATATACCGATTGGGAGTTAACAATGATCGTTTTAATTCCGATGCCTTTTCTGATCCTTGCTTCAATCGTCTTTAAAGAGGCGATAAAATCTGCTTTTCAAGAGGTCCGCACGCAAGTATCTCATCTCAATACTTTTTTGCAAGAACACATCACCGGAATAAGCCTCATCCAATACTTTGCTCGCGAAAAGCAAGAAATGGATAAGTTCAAACAAATTAATGCGCAACACCGTGATGCCAACATTCGCTCCAACTGGTATTATTCCATTTTTTTTCCGGTTGTAGAAATTATATCAGCCATCTCAATGGGTTTGTTGGTTTGGTATGGATCTAAGTTGATTCTATCTAATCAAACATCTCCGGGGGTTATTGTTGCTTTTTTGATGTATATCAACATGCTATTTCGCCCCATACGCGAATTGGCAGATAAATTTAATACCCTACAAATGGGAATGGTTGGTGCCGAACGTATATTCAACGTATTAGATACCCATGAGCTTACCGAAAATCATGGGACTCATCACCCTAAACTGCTGCATGGGGATATTTTGTTTGAACACGTTTGGTTCGCCTATCATGACCAAAACTGGGTATTAAAAGATATTTCATTTCACATCAAACCTGGCGAAACCCTAGCACTCGTAGGTGCAACAGGTGCAGGCAAATCATCAATCATCAACATTCTAAATCGTTTTTATGAAATCAACAAGGGATCTATTCAGATAGATGGATTGGATATACGTGAGTACACGCTTGAATACCTCCGTTCAAAAATAACCACCGTTTTACAAGACACATTCCTTTTTTCTGATTCGATAGCCAATAATATCACTTTAAATAACCCTCAAATCACACGAGAGCAACTAATCGCCACAGCAAAAGAAGTAGGAGCGCATGACTTTATCGAGCGTTTACCAGGAGGATACGATTACAATGTGATGGAACGGGGTGCCACCCTGTCGATAGGCCAAGCGCAGTTGATCTCTTTTATACGAGCCTTGGTTTACGATCCTAAAATATTAGTACTCGATGAAGCGACCTCATCCATTGATACTGAAACAGAGGAGCTCATCCAAAATGTACTCCACAAACTCATGCAAAAGCGCACCTCCATCATCATTGCACACCGCTTATCGACGATTCAAAATGCAGATAAGATCATTGTATTGGATCATGGCGAAATTAAAGAAATGGGGTCTCACCAAGAACTACTAAAACTGAATAAATACTATAAACGTCTCTATGATTTACAATTCAATTCAGAAGGGATAGCTAAAACGTTCTAAAATAGCAATGTATGACAAATATGACTCTCTATGATTGTCACACCGTGCTGTCCGTAGAATTTTCTACAGATTAATCAAAGGGAGCTCTATCTCCTCGTAAATAAGTACTCAATCCACGCTTCAAAAACAAATTATTCATTTATCTTCACCCAAATAAAACCCATAAAATCATGCGAAGACTCCTCATTTTAAGCGCAGCCTTTTTGCTAACAAGCACGTTATTGCGCGCACAAAATAAAATTTCTGAAGGGATTATTACCTACTCCGTAGAATGGCAATTGCCCGAACAGATGCAAGAAATGGCCAACAATTTTCCATCAGAAATAAAAGTGTACTTCAAAGGTGATTCATCCAGTACAAAAACAGAATCACAAATGTATTCGAGTAACTCTATTTTATATCCTCCCAGTAATTTTGAACAAATACTACTCGAGATCCCACTAATGGCCAAAAAATACTCCGTGACTTTTACCCCTGAAGATCAGAAAAAAATGGCTGATAAAATGCCTCAATTAGAATTGAAATCAACATCGGAGACTAAAAAAATAGCAGGCTATCAGGTTCATAAATACACTGGCATAGAGAAAAAAACCAACGAACCCTTCGATGTATGGTTTACAAAAGATGTTGATATTACACCAAATGCGCTTTCTCGTTTTTATGACAAAAGAGAGGGATTTCCTATTGAATTTACAGCCTTCTTAAATGGCCTATCCCTCAA
>CAIOLR010000182.1 GCA_903859135.1 uncultured bacterium
ATTAATCAAAATTAATAATATATTTTCATCAATTTGATTGATGAGTTGAATCTGCGGAGTATGAGTTTGTTTAAGGTTATGTGGATAATTTGAACTTTCTTGGCAAATATTTACCCAAAAAATACGATGATATACCGAGCTCACATTTTGAAACTTTTTCCATTTTTCTACCTAGATAGTACTTAGGTTTGCAGACCCAAAAGGACCGATTATTTATTAGCACAACATGTTGGAAAAGATACAATCAGTAGTGGTTAGCCAGACCACCATCCAAAAAAAAGTACGCGAACTTGCCAAGAAAATTTCTGAAGATTATAATGGAGAGGAACACGTTCTCATTGGCGTGCTCAAAGGAGGTTTCATTTTTCTAGCAGATTTGGCCAGAGAAATAACCATCCCTGTTGCAATCGATTTTATTTCAGTTTCAAGCTATGGCTCTTCTTCAAAATCATCTGGTGTGGTACGAATACTCAAGGACATTGACATTGACATATTCAATAAACACCTCCTTCTTGTAGAAGACTTGATAGATACGGGCCTTACGCTAAGTCATTTAAAAGAACTATTCAGGACTAGAAATCCTAAAAGCATTAAGGTGTGTACCATTCTAGACAAACCATCTAAACGGCTCATTGATCTACCTGTGGAATATCCAGGCATTGAAATTCCAGATAAATTTGTCGTTGGATATGGACTAGACTATGCTGAAAAATATCGGAATCTACCAGAGGTGTATGAGCTTTTTATTGGAGAATAATTAGAAGATATTGTACTCCAAAAATGTATCGTGCGAAAGTAAAATTTTCTAAGTCAAAATAAGGCTCCAGACTTTAGCAAAAAACCCCGAGTAAATGTATTTAATCGGGGTGTAACTACTCATACACAACATATTCTTAAAATCTATCTCAGATTACATCTAAACACCTACATCCAACGAGGGCAAATCAAACGCAATTGCTTCGTGCTTATAATTTCCTTTATGGGCCCCATCACAGAAAGGTTTTTTTTTCGATAAGCCGCAACCACAAATAGAGATAACGCTCCGCCCACCTAAATGATAAGGGGTTCCATTTTTATCAACAAATTCCATATCTCCCTCTATTCTGAGGGGGCCATTATCTTTAACTGTAATTTTTGTAGTAGCCATTATTTTGATAAACAATTAATTTTTTACTAATGTATGGTTAATATTTCAATATCAACTTTTGACTGTTGTACAGGTACCATGATCTTATCACGCCTCTTTCTTACAATCCTTGAATACAAAGAAATTTCTTTGTCGAAGAGAAAACGCAAAAACAACTTAGTCCAAGAAGTATGATAAAATAAGGTATTATAAAACAAGGGGGCTCCTTTTTTTACTTGCGGAAGTCTATTCCAGGGTATGGAAGGGAAATCGTGGTGTTCATTATGATAGCCTACATTAAAAGCAACAATGTTTGATATACCATAATAACTATAGGTTTCTTGTTCTTGTTCACCATGTGTTAAATAATGCTCTTGTATCCACCTAGCACCTAAAGGATGCAAACCAACGGAGAAAAAAAAGCTCATCAATAAAAAAGCAATAGCCTTAGAACCCAACAAAAGGGATACAGCAACAACGAATATAATTTGTACTGCCCAATTCAAAGCAACCCAAGCATCAAAAGGTTCCACTTCTTTTAAGCGTGGAATACGAACTAATTGAAAAAAAGGATAAAATAATAGCCAAAGTGCTTTACCTATAAAATAGTTATTAATCAGTTTTGCCTCCCATTTATTGGGAAGATCTCCGTCCAACTCATGCATACCTAAACCAGAATGGTGCTTAATATGATAACGCTCAAAAGAAACTGCGCTCGGCAATATTTGTGGTACATTCGCCAAAATACCTGCCAATCTATTCGCTATTAGACTTTTAAATATCAGCCGATGCGTACATTCGTGTATCATTACAAACAGTGCATGATCTATAAATGCGCCAACCAAATAAGCTGCACCAAATATAATCCACCAGGATTGATCAGCCACCAAGCATGTCAACAAAACCTGCAATACGACCAATCCGACAATAACAATAAATGTATTTGGATTTTTACCAATCAGCTTCCGAATATCAGGATGGTTCTCTAAAATTTTTTTGGCCCTGATTCGATGTGAATTAGATTTATCTGATAACACAAATGAATTTCTTTTTGTCATAATAATAGATGCATAAATATTTTTGATAAAAGTAATAGATTAATATGGTGTATAAATAATTTATCTTGGAGAAAACAGAAAAGATGAGCAAAATAATTCTGATCACGGGTGCTGGTGGTTTAATTGGTAAAGTCCTCACTGAAACGCTTATTCAGCGTGGTTACAAGGTGCATATACTAAGCAGATCAAAGACACAGTATCCAAATAAAAATGTAAATAGCTTCCAGTGGAATCTATCTAAAGAACAGATCGACCCAGCGTGTATCAAAGGTGTTGATGCTATTATCCATTTGGCAGGAGAAGGAATCGCCAACCAACGATGGACCAAAAGACGCAAAAAAAAGCTCCTAGAAAGTCGTACAAAATCAATCAAACTGATCTATTCACTTTTAGAGAAGTACGTAACTCATCGGGTAAAAACAGTGATTTCTGCTTCTGGAACGGGATACTATGGGAACCGATCCAATGAAATATTAACTGAAGAAAGTCCTCCATCTGATACATTTTTAGCCCAACTATGTATTAGATGGGAAAATGCTGTCCAAGAAGGGTCCAAACTACATATACGAACGGTCAACATGCGCACTGGATTTGTGCTATCTAATCAAGGTGGAGCACTTGCTCCGATGGCCAAAATCACAAAGCTAGGGCTTGGCAGTACGTTAGGAGATGGTGCACAGTGGGTATCATGGATACATATGGAGGATGTTATACAGATGTATATTTTTGCATTGGAGCACCCAAGCATTCACGGCATTTATAATATGGTAGCACCCCATCCAACAACAAACAAAATCATGACGACCACGTTAGCTCAACTATTTAAGAAGCTGCTGTGGCTCCCCGCTATACCAGCATGGGTCTTAAAACTAGTACTAGGAGAAATGAGCGTTCTTGCGTTAGATAGTGCTCGTGTAAGTTCAGATAAAATCCTATCCACTGGTTTTAAATTTAAGTTTTCAACCATCGATAGCGCATTAAGGAATATTTATTTGCGATAGCTATTTTTCTTAGAGCCTGTTTAAATTTTATTCAACAATAATTTTATAGCGGATAGTTTGGTCATATATTCTGCAGAATCGATCAATAGCTCATAGTTTCTAC